>NZ_CP014945.1:908874-1211832 GCF_001606025.1 Psychrobacter alimentarius
TTAGTTCTATGATGCCAAGTATTTGTCCGCTGTCGGCCACAAGCAGTGGTGTACTACCGCGGCGAGCGACTTCTGCGACTTGTTGATCTAGATTGTTGGGAAGTTTGCCACCTTGAGATTCAATCCACTTTATGATTGCATCAAAAGCGCCTTTACGAATACGGCGACCATCAATATCTGTGCCACTCATACGCGTTTGTGCGGTAAATTCAATCGTGTCAAACGAACGCGCTTTCCATACCTCATCGTCGATATCAAAACGACTTTGCGCAAGTTTGACGATACTTCGACCTTCTGGTGTCTCATCGGTTAAAGAGCTGATGAGAGCCACCTCGGCAAGCTGGCTTTCTGTTACGCCTTGGGCAGGAACAAATAACGCCGCTTGGCGATTGCCATAAGTAATGGTGCCCGTTTTGTCGAGTAGTAAGACGTCAACATCACCTGCTGCTTCTACCGCGCGTCCAGAAGTTGCGATGACGTTGGCTTGCATCATGCGGCTCATACCGGCAACGCCAATGGCTGATAATAAACCGCCAATGGTGGTCGGTATCAAACAGACCAATAATGCGACCAAAACTACGATAGATATCGGCTCGCCAGTGCCTGAAGACAGTACGGCAAATTGCGAAAAAGGCAATAACGTAACACACACCATCAAAAATATCAGGGTCAGTGCGACTAATAAAATGGTCAAGGCGATCTCATTGGGGGTCTTGGTACGTTTTGCACCTTCTACCAACGAAATCATACGATCCAAAAACCCTTGTCCCGGGGCTTGCGTGATACGAATCATTAGCCAATCGGACAATACCTTGGTGCCGCCCGTCACTGCATTAAAATCACCACCACTTTCACGAATGACAGGGGCTGACTCACCAGTAATCGCTGACTCATCTACTGAGGCTAGGCCTTCTATGACCTCGCCATCAGCAGGAATGATTTCGCCTGCATTGACTAACACGATGTCATCTTGATTTAGCGCTGTGGCTTGAATCATCAATGGGTCTGAGTGTCTATCAGCATTCGTCAGTTTGCGAGCTTGCACATCTTGGCGTGCTTGTTTGAGACTGGCGGCTTGCGCTTTGCTGCGACCCTCTGCCAATGCCTCAGCGAAGTTTGCAAACAACAGCGTGAACCACAGCCAAAAAGTAATGGCTAGCGTAAAACCAACGCCTGATTGGGGTTGAGTCAGCATGGTGATGGCTAAAATGCTGGTCAGCAATGAGCCGATATAAACCACGAACATCACGGGATTGCGCCATTGGACTCTTGGATCAAGTTTAAGTAACGCGGCTTTTAACGCTGGCTTGATCAAGGCAGGATCAAGTAGTCCTTGCGCAGGTTTTTTGGGCGAGCCTGACTGATTGGGATCTTGTTGTGACTGCAAATTGGTGGACTGCTCGTTAGGATCTGATATAACCTTCATGTTGGTATTCCTCACATAATCATAAAAATGGGGCGATTCACTGCTAGGTATAGAGTCAATCTATGATGAATAAGATGACTCGATGCTGGCCGATATAAAGCGGCTAGCCGCCCAGCATCCAAATCTGCTCTATGATGGGCCCAAGTGCTAAAGCAGGGACAAAGGTTAAGGCGCCAATCATAAGGACAGTGCCGACCAAAAGCCCGACAAACAAAGGCGTGGTGGTGGGTAGGGTCCCGCTATTGACTTCGAGTCTAGGCTTTTGCACCAACGATCCTGCCAGAGCCAATACAGGAATAATCACACCAAAGCGTCCAACCAACATAGAAAGACCAAGCATAAAGTTATAAAACAGGGAGTTCGCGCCCAAGCCTGCAAACGCGGAACCATTGTTGTTGGCAGCCGAACTAAAGGCATAGAGCACTTCACTAAAACCATGAGCACTTGGATTAAAAATACCTGCTTGACCAGAAGGCGTCATCACACTAATCGCAGTGCCGAGCAACACCATAAGAGGCGCGGCCAATAGGGCCAATACCACCATTTTCATCTCAAAAGGTTCGATTTTTTTGCCAAGATATTCAGGCGTACGGCCAATCATAAGGCCTGAAACAAACACAGCTAAAATAGCAAAGAGCAACATACCGTAAAGGCCTGCGCCCACACCACCAAACACCACTTCACCCAATTGCATCTGTAGCATGGTGCTAAGACCACCGAGGGGCGTGAAGGAATCATGCATTGCATTTACTGCGCCGCATGATGCCGCCGTCGTGATAGTGGCAAACAGCGACGAAGCCACAATACCAAAGCGTATTTCTTTCCCTTCCATGTTGCCGCTCACGCTGGCATCGGTCAGTCCTTGAACTTGCGCTGCCAGCCAAGGATTGCCAGCAAGCTCACTACTTACCGTCAATGAATACATGCCCACGAACAGGACCGTCATCGCGCCCAAAATAGCCAAGCCTTGTTTTAGGTTGCCACTAAGTTTGCCAAGACAAAAACAAAGCGCGGTTGGAATCAAAAAGATGGCCAACATTTGAATAAAGTTAGAAAGAGGCGTGGGGTTCTCAAACGGGTGAGCGGAATTGGTATTAAAGAATCCGCCACCATTGGTGCCTAGCATTTTGATGGCTTCTTGTGAGGCCACAGGACCCAAAGCGATGGTCTGCGTGTCGCCTTGTAAGGTTTGTACATCCATATACGTCGATAGCGTTTGGATAACTCCTTGACTCATCAATAGTACAGCGATGATCGCAGCAATGGGCAGTAGGATATAAATATTACATCGCCATAAATCTATCCACGCATTGCCTAGATGAGCGCTTTGCTTGAGTACCAAACCCCGCATCAACGCAAAAGCCACCACGATACCGGTGGCAGCAGATAAGAAGTTTTGTAGAGATAAGCCCATCATTTGCGTCAGGTAGCTCATGCTACTCTCGCCGCCATAGGCTTGCCAGTTGGTATTGGTCATGAAACTGATGGCGGTATTCATCGCCAAGTCCCACGTAACACCTGTCATGTTTGCTGGATTGAGTGGTAAGCGCCCTTGCGCCAACTGCAAAAAGAACAACGCCAAAAACCCAATAAAGTTAAATAGGACAATGGCTAACGCATATTGCTTCCAATTCATACCAAAAGCACGATTGCCCTTGCTGTCTTGACCGATCATACCAAGCACACTAAAGAGGCGTGACTCAAGGGCAGAGACAGGTGCTTGCATGCGCTGAAGCATGTAGCCTGATAGGAAGTATCCCAAAACAAACAGAATAAGCAGGTATATAACCAGCTGTGATAATGCATACATGGTCATCAGAAGGTCTCCGGCTTAATCAGGACATATAACAAATAGAGGAATAAGCCGAAGGCAAGAAATCCTGCAAAAACATCCATAACACGCTCCAAAAGTAATAATGAAGATCGGCTATGAGTCGTTGGTCAGCAGTAAAGATAGGGTATAAATGGAGGGCTTAGCATGACCTTCACTGGTAGGAGGTGTCGATCATCGCTTGGTTGTATCTTGCTCTCTATCACTGACAACGCATTCATTGACTGATCGTTCATTGACTAATCGTTTATTAATGGAAACAGTATGCCAAGCGAGGTATAAAAGTGTTGTCAAGATAACAAGGCGAGGTATAAAGAAAGTATAAAGATGAAGAAGGGTTATCGTTTTTGAGTATCTGCTAGGGTAGGTTTGGTCGGGTGAAATTGGCTATTTTTATTTTCATCAAAACGCTTAAAAAAAATATGTTCCAATGCGCAAGCAATGGTCAATGATAGCAACATTGATACCAAGGTATGACTAAAAAAATGATCACCGAAGAGCATTTTATATAGTCCCATCGTCCATCCCAAAGCGGTCACTGCTTCAAAAATTTTATAGCGATACTTGCGCCATGTGGGGAGGAACGCTAAGCCATATAAGGAAAATCCTGCGCTGGCATGTGCAGCTGGAAAGCATTTGGCTGGCGTCTTCGCCACGATGCTTTGCCAAAGATCAAGATAAGGCATATCACTACCAAATAGCATCAAATGGTTGGGGCAGCTGACGTGAGTGACGCTTTTGAGGGTAGCAATAGTCGTAGGGACGATTATGATAACAATTAGCAAGTAGCTTATCTCACGGACAGCTAAAGGCAAAATATATTTGCTGCGTTTTGAATGATTTAATGAAAAGTCAGCATTCAAAGGCGTTCTGTATTTAATCGCTAAAACGATCATCAAGTAAGTCGCAAATAAAATTAATAGCGCTTTGGGAGCATCATAAAATATGAGTGCATAAGGTTGTGCGCCTTTCTCCAAAAGCCATTGACCGTTTAGGTAAAAAAGCTTACTGATAAGTAGGTCTATTTGACTGTGCTCCAATGCTACTGTCGCAATAATGGTTGAGCACAGGAGTTTGAGCCAAGTCCAGTCAGTCACATGATGGTTGGTATTCATTGAGGCATTCCATAAACGGCATTTATTTGTGAAGGTCTAAAAATGGTTCAACGTAAAAGGCTTGAAAGCGCCATCGTCCACAAAGAAAATAGAAGTAGCAAAGACAAAAACTGTGCTGCAGAACCCACATCTTTCGCTATTTTTGCCAATGGATGTTTTGTCATTGAGGTATGGTCAACACACGCTTCGATGCCAGTATTTAGCAGCTCAACAATCAAAGATAAAAAAGAGGCAATAATCAGCAGCATTTTTATACTGATAGCAAAAGGCATGAATATCAGTGTCAATAATAAAATGAGGTTGAGCCAAAGGACTTGTCTAAACGCGGCCTCAAACTGATAAGCAGCTCGAAACCCGTCTAGTGAATACCCCGCCGCTTTTATAATACGAGACATTCCTGTTTTACCTTTGGCTTGACTCGCAAAACTGTCAGCTGACAGTGAGTCTTTATGAGCAGCTGAGCGTAGAGGATCACCCTGATATGGTTTGGTTTTAAGCGTAATAGAATGGATTTTTTTCATAGTGACTGCTTAATATCAAAGTAGGCAAGAGTTTCGAGCTATTTAAAAAGGCTCTAATGGGATTACCAGGCTTTGAGTATAAAACGGCGTGCATTAAGAAAGCGTTAAGGCAGGAGGGATGACTGGAGCTGTAGGGTGGCATGGTAAGTGTTAAGACTTAGGGGTATTTGGCTTATCTTATGACAAGCGGCTATTGTAATAGATACTAAAGGTGCTACCGCCTGATGCATTGGTTTGATGGGTTAATTGCCAATCCATATGAGCCATAATACGTTGTACAATACTGAGCCCTAAACCCGATCCTTCAATCTTATAGCCTGCGCTATCGCTTGGTAATACATTGGTATGCAAAATTGTGTCAGTATTTTGTGGCTCTAAACGTTCAAATCTCTCATACAATAGCGGCATCATGTCCTCAGGAATCCCAAGACCCGTATCGGTGACGGTGATTTTTTCTGCGTCAATACGAACAGTGACTTCGCCTTCATCGGTATACTGAAACGCGTTTTTTATCAAATTGCCCAATGCCATTTTTAGTAGCTCAGGTCGGACATTGGCCACATAGTCTTTATCAGCCAGTACGGTGCATGTTACGGCTTTGTGGCGAAGCAAGTATGTTAAGCGGTTCACCTCGCTGATAGCCACGTTGTTGATAGACGTTGGCGGTGCGTCCAGCTTTTCAGGTGAGCGAGAAAGCAACAATAAAGCGGTGATAATCTCAGAGGTTTCTTTTGCAGTGTTACTGATGCGGTTGGCAAATTCGCTCAAACGCTCGTTATCTTGTAATTGTGATGCCAGCACTTCTGATGCGCCCATAATAATGGTTAAGGGCGTGCGTAATTCGTGACTAACATCTCCTGTAAAGAGTTGCTCACGTCTTAAGTATTGCTCAAGTTTATGGTTTTTTTCATCGACGGCTCGTGCCAAGACGCCAACTTCAGAGGGCAAATGCGTTAACTGAGTGAGATTTTGATGATCTGTTTCGACAGCATTTTTTAAGTCTAATAAAGGCTTGGTGATTTGCCTAGAGGATAATTGAGAAAAAATAGCAGCGATGAGTAGGCTCAAAATGACAGCAACTCTTAACGCATTGGCAAAGATATCTTCTAACTGCTCAAAGATGGCCAAAACGGGGTAGTTGGCCATTACCATTTTTGTGTCTTCTAAGTAGGTTAAAATGTAGCTTTGGTTGTCTTGATGGTAGACAAAAAAATGCAGGTTGGTTGACGTTTTACCTGTGTCAGTATTCACAGTGACAGGAATTTCTTGAACCGTTTCAGTAGCCTCGGCTTTTAAATGCGCTGGGGCATTATCGTAGTTGTAGATTTTAATACCTGGATCAGCAATATAAATAGGCTGCTCACCTTGTTTTTCTTGACTGAGTTCTAATTGTTGCAGCAAGCGACCTTTGACCAGCTCTTGCTCCATTCTAACCTCAGCATACATAAAAATACTGACGAAAGTGGCGCAAAGCAGTATGGCAAATAAAAAATACGACAGTCGAAACTTATTGGCAATGGAGTCGATACTGAACATGGTATTTACTTCATAGTGAGAGGTAGGAGATAAGATAGCTATTTGCTATTTGCTATTTGCTATTTGCTATTTGCTATTTTATTTTAAGCTTTATCTGGATCAATAAGCTGATAACCAACGCCCGACACGGTCATTACCATAGGTTTGGCAAATGGCTTATCGACTTGTGCTCGTACGCTGTGCACGTGGGTTCGTAGCGCATCACTACTAGGGATATCATCAGCCCATACCTTTTCTTCTAGCTCATTTTTACTGACCATCCTAGGCGATGCACTCATCAGTATCTGTAATATCTTAAATCCAGTGGGGGTCAATTTAAGCGATTTACCTTCGCGCACCACCGTATGCTCTTCAATATTTAAACACAATCCACCCACATTGAGACTTTGCTCACAGTGACTGTCTTGATGTCGGCGTATTAGAGCTTTAATACGCGACTCCAATTCAACTAAAGAGAAGGGTTTTACAAGATAATCGTCAGCGCCACTATCAAACCCTGCTACTTTATCCAAAATAGTATCACGCGCTGTCAGCATCAATACGGGGGTTTTATCGTGTAATTCTTCTCGAAGTTTTTTGCACAATTGCGTGCCGTTCATACCAGGCAGCATCACGTCCAACAGTATGACATCGTAACGATTGTTCGAGGCCAGTGTCAGTCCACTATAACCGTTGTGAGCATTGTCTAACTCAAAACCTTTTGGTTCAAAAAAAGCATAAATATTGGCTACGATATCGGGGTTATCTTCAATAACGAGTATCTTGTACATAAATGTCTCGTGCATCAGTGTTAGCAATGCGATGATAAAAAAGCTTAAGTGGTAGGCTTAAAAAAGGTAGGTGCTGCTGCTACCTCGTCCGTTGTAATATTAAAAAAACTGAGCAACGTTGGGGTAATAAAATCATGAGAGACGGGCTGATTAATCATATTGGTCAGGCTGCTCTTATCGTTACTCTTAGCATCAATACCATTATCACTAGGTGACCAGATAATCAAAGGTACCTGCTTTTGGGCATCGGGTGCAATACTATAAGGCAAACCATGCAAATAAATATTATTTTCGCCCAAGCTTTCACCATGATCGCTCATATAGACCATCACCACATCATATGTCTGCTCGTAAGGCTTTAGTGTCTCAATCACACTATTCAAAAAATAATCAGTATAGCGCAGAGCATTGTCATAACCATTGATAACTGACTGAGCATCGCATTTGGACAGCTCATTGGTCTTACATACAGGTTTAAAGGTCTCAAATGCTTTGGGATAGCGCTGGTAATAAGCGGGGCCATGATTACCCATTTGATGTAACAAAATAAGGGTGTCTTTGGGCGCGCCATCTGAATGAATGATAGTACCAAAGCCATTTAGCATACCGATGTCACGACATTCGTTGTCGCAAATAGGATTGTTATCAGGCGTTTTGTAATCCTCAAAAGTCACTCGATCGGCGACGCCTTTGGCGCTTGAATTATTGTCTCGCCAAATCACATTGACGCCTTGCTTGTGTAAGGTGTCGAGGACATTTTCGTTATAGGCAGCGTTATCAGTGTCATAGTTTTCTCTATTGGCATAACTGAACATGCAAGGTACGGAGTAAGCGGTCGAGGTGCCACAAGACGTCGCCTTTGTGAAGCTATAAATATTTGATTGCTGAGCAAGTAATGGCATGGTGTTGCGCTTATAACCATTGAAACTAATGTGGTCGGCACGCGCTGTCTCACCTACGACAAACACCATAAGTTTGGGTTTGGGTTTACCTTTACGGCTGGTAACAACGGGCGTTACTCGCTTCGCATCTGTCGCATGCAGTATCAACGTATCAGGACGGCGCAGCTCATCGGCATAGTCGAGACCGAGCTTCACAACAGAATAAATGGGCATAATAGGGTTGGCATAACTTCGAACCATTTTATGCTGCCGAAAAAAGCTGGCATATTGGTCACCAAAGGGAAGTAGGCAAAGACCTATCAGTGCAATTACCATTACCAAACTGGCGGTTTTTTGTAGTATGGCTCGACGCCAAGTAGTGTGTTTGATACGAATTTGACTGATCACAAAAGCAGGTAAGACACCTAACAATAGCAAATGCACAAAAAAACTCGGTGCCATCAGTCCAATCACTTCGGCTTGATCAGTTTGTAGGCTGTTAATTAGCATAATGCGATCAAATATCGTCCCATAGCCATCCGTAAAATAGCTACATACAGACGCAATCAATACTAAGGCAATCAATACTATTTTTGCTATTGGGCGGTAACACAGTAGCTGGCAGACGAGCCATATCAAAGCAAATAGTAAACTTGCGGTAGAAATCAGAAAACCAAGGTTATTACTCAAAGGGTAAATCGTTAGCATGTGCTTAAAAAAGCTAATATTTGCAGTCGCTACTAAGTAGAGGGCAACGACTATAATCAAATGATTGAGGTTGACTGGTCGATTATAGAATTTGTTTATGTCGCCTTTATTGGTCGGGGCTTTAACTTTCGCAGTATGAGTGATAAACACGTGAGATAGTGACATAAACGGTCTTCTCAACAGAGTGATAAGGAATGTAGGTCCTTACGGTAACAAGTTGCCTGTTAAGAAGACGTTAAGGTGAATAGGTTTCTTTATGTTTAAAGCCAACTTATTTGTGAGAGGGCATTTCTGCCTTCAAAAACTCAATGAATGAGCTAACCCGTTCTGATAATTTCCTATTTTTATAATAAACAAGGTTGATGGGTTGCTGCATTTTTATCGTACTAGAAATCAAGATTTGCACCAGACGCCCTTCTCGAATGTCTTGCTGTGTCATAAAGTCTGACAAACAAACGATACCTGTCCCGCATAACGCAAGCTGTCTTAGCGTCTCACCACTATCGGTTTTTATGTTTGTATCAACATGAAATAAATTATTGAAAGCATCATAAATAGGCCAGTCGTTTAGTTTTTCTAACGAGCTAAAACCCAATAACTGGTGTTGTGTTAACTCTTCTAGATTCTGAGGTGTACCGTGTTTTTTTAGATAGGCAGGGCTGGCCAGTATTCGAATCTGGCTTAACCCGAGTGGGGTTGCGCTCAGTGTGGAATCTTTTAACTCACCGATGCGCACAGCGATGTCTGTTCGCTGTTCTAACAAATCGACTAAGTTTTCATTGCTTATCAGCTCAATGTCAATTTGTGGGTAAGCGCTGCTGTACTTATCAATTAATGGTGCAATGACGTGCAGCATAAAAGGGGTTGCCGCATCAATTCGTAGTTTGCCAGAGGGAACTTCTTTATTCATGATCAGCATATTTTCGGCCGCTTCTAACTCTTCTAGAATGCTGCGTACTCGCACGAGATACTTTTCACCCTCTTGCGTCAACTCCAAGCGCCTTGTAGTACGCCTAAAAAGAGCCGTATTTAGCTTTTTTTCTAATCGTGATAATGCTCTACTGACGGCCGAAACCGTGACATCTAAGTGCTCAGCTGCCTGACTGATAGTGCCTTCATCGACAATACTAATGAAAGTGACCAGCTCATTAATCGTGACTTTCATTATTGACTCCTACGCAAAAGTATTTTGAATATTTGTGCCTTCTTATCAAGTATCAGCTTATATATAATTTCTGCCAATCACAATTGATAAACCCATTCGCTTTCATCGGAAAATTTGTAAAAGGCAATTTATAATGAAGAATATATTGATATTAAACGGAAGTAAGCGTTTCGCCCATTCAACAGGCGAGCTTAATGACACCATGACGACAGTCGCTGAGCAGCAACTACTTGAATTGAGCCATAACGTAAAAGTAACCAATATTGATGCAGGTTATGATGTAGAAGAAGAGATTAGAAAATGGCTATGGGCAGATGTGGTTATCCAGCAGACACCTGCTTGGTGGATGGGCGTGCCATGGATCGTTAAAAAATATATCGATGAGATTTTTACGATTGGACATGGTCGTCTCTATGAAAGTGATGGACGTTCTCGTCATAATTCAGAAAATAAGTATGGCTCTGGTGGTTTGTTACAAGGTAAGCAGTATATGCTGTCAGTAACGTGGAATGCACCTGAGGCAGCCTTTACCGATCCAAACCAGTTTTTTGAAGGTGTTGGAGTAGATGGGGTATATCTTGCTACCCATAAGGCGTATCAGTTTTTGGGTATGCAGCCGCTGACAACCTTTATGAATAATGATGTCATCAAAAACCCAACTATTGATAGTGATATTGCAAGGTATCAAGAGCATTTAAATGCCTTGTTTGCAGTGTAGCTATTGCTATTTTTCACTCAGGTTAAAAATGAAATGACCGCGTATGTAAAGGTATCCGTTAGAGTTAGTACGATGTAAAATCGATACTTTAATAGCTACGTGCGATTGGTATAAATTTCCTTGCATGCTACTAATACAGAGACTGCGAAAAACTCATCCCAGTCGCACAGTCTTGTTTTTAACGTCAATTAACTGTATTTATGACGCATAAAAAAAGTAGTGATACGCCATCCATCAGATGAGTTATCACTACTTTGATTAAGATTGGCAAATATCAGCCAACGCTAGTCTTTTTCTAACACCACTCTATAGCGAGCGTTGCCGCTTTCTAGTCTTTCAAATGCTTCATTTATCTCAGACATTTTATAGGTTTCAGTGACTGGTTGAATATTATGTCGAGCGGCAAAATCCAGCATTTTTCGCAAGGTTGATGGTGAACCAACTGGCGAACCTGATAGACTTTTTTGAGCCATAATCATGGGTGCCGTTGCTATCTCTAGCGGTGCTTCTAGTATACCAACAAAGTGTAGTTTACCCTTTGGCTTCAAGGTTTTGATCACCAGATCCCAGTTCATATCGACGTTCACGGTTGATATGATTAAATCAAAAGAGCCCGCTGCTTTTTCGATTTCGCTATCTTCTCTTGAATTTAAAGAATGGTGAGCACCCAACTCTTTTGCTTCTTCCATCTTTGAGCTGCTGGTAAAAGCAGTGACTTCACATCCCCAAGCATTAGCAAACTGCAGCGCCAAGTGACCTAAGCCACCGATACCAATAACCGCCACTTTAGAGGTTGGTTTGATATCGTATTGCATAAGCGGGTTAAACACAGTGACACCGCCACACAGTAACGGTCCTACAGAATTAAAATCAAGGCCTTCAGGAATTTTTATAACGCTGGTGTCCTTTGCGCGTACTTTGTCCGCAAAGCCGCCATGGTTGCCAATGATGGTGCCTTCTTGTTCAGGGCATAGATTTTGGTCTCCACCGATACATAGGTCGCAAACGTTACAATAGCCTTTATGCCAGCCAAGGCCAACCTTATCGCCCAGCTCAAGATGCTTCACATGCTTACCTTTTGCCAGCACTTTTCCTGCCACTTCATGTCCACCGACAAAGGGGTATTGAGTCATGCCCCATTCGTTTTGCCACATAGATAGATCACTGTGACAAATACCACAGCTATGTACTTCGATTTCTACTTCGTGATCACCTAAAGCGCTAGGTTCGTATTGGTAGGGCGCAAACTTGCCACCTTTTTCTGTTGCTGCATAGGCGTTAATCATCATTATTCCTTATTTTCTATTATTTGTGGAAAGGCGTTATAAATATTTAATGGATATATTATCTAATAAAGCTGTTCTTAGCGTATTGCTGAATTTATTAATAATGGTTTGTGTAAAGAGAGTGGGATAGTGCAATTAACCTTCATTAATTTTGGTTAAAACATTGCAACCAATTTAAAAGGCAGAGCGTTTATATAACAGTTGATTTCAAAGATAAGAAAAGAGAAAGTGGATTGCCTTCTTTGTGAAGTAAAAATAATAAATAGAGAGATATTAAAAACCAATATGATATAGCAGACACAAAAAAACCTCAAGTAAACTAATACTTGAGGCGAAACTTGCTTAAACTGGACAGTTTAAATTCGTTTTAAATATGGCGCAGCGGACGGGACTCGAACCCGCGACCCCCGGCGTGACAGGCCGGTATTCTAACCAACTGAACTACCGCTGCTTAGGTCGTTTTAGCTTCTTTAAACACTTGCTAATAAGTGGTGGGTGATGACGGATTCGAACCGCCGACATTCTGCGTGTAAGGCAGACGCTCTACCAACTGAGCTAATCACCCTGAAGAGCGTATAAAAAAAGCATTGCTTTTTTAGCTCTGCAAGAAAAATTCTTTAAATAGAATTTCTATATTACTTCGTTAATATAAGTTGTCACACTTAAGTTAACTTAATCAGCTAGGGTTGTTTAAGTCCCCTTGCTGTGGGTGTGTATTATATAGAATTACGCATGGCTGTCAAACACTATTTTAAATATTTTCGCAAATAATCGAAGATATTTACCTAATGGTAATATTTACAATAACTTAAGTTTGCGATGGATAGGGTGGTTACCATGACGTTTATAAATGTCATCTGTTGTTCGGTAGCCAAAAGCTACTATACTATTGATGCTTTATTATTCACACTGTACTTTTATCTTGTTAAGCGGAGGCAAGCATAGACACTTTTACTACATGGTCGTTGGGAGACGTGGCTGGACTAGGTCTGGTACTGCATATCATTCTGATGATAGTAATGACGCTAAGAGTTGTGACGGTGCAGCGCAATATTGGTGTGTCAATTGCTTGGGTCGCTGTGCTTTATACCCTGCCTCTTTTTGGCTTTATTGCTTATCTCTTGTTGGGTGAGCCGATGATTGGGCGGCGTTATCGTAATCGAGTGGATCAAGCAGGGATGATGATGAACGATATGGCAAAGCGTGAACATCTGGTGTTTGATCAAGGGCAGGAGTTGCTACCAGCCAATTATCGCGGTGTGAGTCAAATAGGCACACGTTGGACAGGGCTTGGTGTTTTTCCTGAACACAAAATGCAATTATTGACTGATCCCAACTCTATTTTTCAAGGATTGATTGAGGATATTAATACAGCGCAGCGTATTATTCTTATGGAGTTCTATATCGTTTATCCTAAAGGACAGACATTAGACGTGATAGCGGCGTTATCAGCCGCTGCACAACGCGGTGTGGAATGCCATATATTGGCTGACAGCGTGGGAAGTTTTAGTTTTTTCAATAGCAAAGAACATCGTATGCTAGAAAAAGCAGGCGTCTTCGTCCATCAATCGCTGCCAGTGGGTTTGTTTAAGACGCTCTTTAAGCGTTCTGATTTGCGCAATCACCGCAAAATCGTGGTCATTGATGAATACATCGGTTATATCGGTAGTTTTAATTTGGTTGATCCCAGATTTTTTAAACAAAATAAAAAAGTCGGGCAATGGATTGATGTGGCAATACGTACGACCAGTCGTCAATCTATGAGCATTACCACCGCGATGGCAAAACTGGTAGCAACAGATATCGGTGCTGAAAATAAGGATAATTTAGATGCACTACATCATCGGGTAAACAATTATACGCGCAAGCTGTATGTGATGGATCCAACTATTAATGATTTGAACAGTCGGGTAAAAGTGCTGGGCAATAATGTGGCGCATCATGAGCAAGCAGAGAATGGCTCAAAATTAATTGCCATACCTCGAATGCCTGTTGTAGAAGGTGTTTTAGCGCAGCTGATACCATCAGCACCTCGAGTGACAGCTCATGTAATTTATAATACGTTAGTCACAGTAATTCATCGTGCTAATAAAAGTATTTGCATTACTACCCCGTATTTTGTGCCGGATGAAGCGTTATCAGGGGCGCTTACAACAGCAGCGAAGCGTGGCGTGAAGGTCACGCTGATTGTCCCTGAAAAGGTCGACTCCTTCCTTGTACAGCACGCATCGCAAGCGTATTATCAAGAATTACTTGAAGCTGGCGTCATTATTGCTCTATTCAAAGGCGGTTTATTGCATGCCAAAACAGTGGTCGTCGATGATGACTATTGTTTATTTGGTACGGTAAATATTGATATGCGCAGTTTTTACCTAAATATGGAAGTCAGCTTGGCAATTTATACGCCAGAAATGGTAGCTCAAGTAGCAAGTTGCCAAGAAGTCTACTTGCAACATTGCCGATTTTTAGGCTTAGAGGAATGGCAACAGCGTCATGGTGCTGCGCGTTTGTTTGATAATGTGGTTCGCCTATTTAGTCCTTTATTGTAGCGTTTTTACTTTTAGGTTAAGGTAACCTATCGCTATTAATGACGCTCACTGTTTTAGCCATACCACATTCCACTTATTGGTAAAAAGGACACGATTGTTTATGTCTGCATTGCTTTTGACACCACTTGATTATACCGCAGCAGGATATTGGCAGGACTTTTTAGCTGAGCGTCCCATTGCTGGCGGTATTGTTTATGAAACCGAGCTGCGCGACTGTGTATTGGATGAGTCACTGGCAAGTTTGCAGCGTATAGATACATTATTGACGCAAATACGCCGTGATATGATTAAAGCGGGTCAATGGCATGAAGAAACGTTACTGATTGATGAGCGTTATCGTAACTTTATGGTGTTTCTGGCGTTTTATGCAGGACAAGTCTTAGCCCAGCGGTGGCAGCATACGCCGCATTGGTATGGTCAATTTGAGCTACGCAAACGCTATCCAAACGTATCGTTAACAGGTGATGATTTTTATCAGCATATGGCGGTTGTCTATCGTGAGGATACGGAACACAGCACCTCACATAATGGCAGTAACTCTGCCTTTTTCGCCTTAGAGCCAATAGGGCTGCGTTTGTTTGGGCATATTGATCGACCATTTGAGGCAGTACAAGGTGGTCAAGTAGCAAGCGGTTTATATCAAGCGGTTAGCTTACGATTACCAGGTGTCAGCAAGCCATCCGTTGTCAAAGCTGCTGTACCCGATATCATTCAGAATGTTGGTACACATAAAACGGCTGAGCCTTATTTAGACACTGTCCCAGAACTGCCTCAAAATTCTAATCAAGTGTTAGTTGGTCCGTCAGATAAAATAGAGACCAGTTCGACACCAGTCAATAATCCCTCGTTTACAACAGACTATCAACCATCGCCAAATTTAAGCAGCGCTGAGACACCATCAGTTGATACGGCATCAGACACGCTTATATCATCCAAACCTGCTGCTGTCTCAAAAACGCCTCCAACGCCAGAGATGTTTACGCAGCTTCTTATAGAGTTAAATGAGATTGAAGTGGTACAAAGCGCTGACAATATGGCGTACCAACAAGCTTGTCGTGTGTTGGATCAGTTTGAAGAACACATTGCCAAACAAAACAAACCCCGTGCGCAAGTTTCTTTTTCACAAAATCATCTAAAAGCAAAAAAACAAGCATTATTGAAGCTACAAGAGGCTGCTAATGCTGGCAATACGGCGGCCATGTTACGTTTGGCAATGTATGAATTATTGGGTGAGGGTTTGGCGGTGGATAAGTCTGCGGGAACGGCGACAGGGGCAGAGTGGGTCAAACAAGCCGCCAGCAAAAACGACAGTCGGGCCCAGCGCCTCCTTAGTAAAATGTATTACCAAGGCATAGGGGTCACGCAAGACATAGAAAATGGTCAGTATTGGCTCACCCAAGCTGCTAAACATGGTCATGCTGAAGCTGCTGACTTGGTCGCCCATTGGCAGCAGACCCAAGACTTGATGAGTACACAAAAGCGAGAGCAGCACAGTATCAAGCGGTATCAAATCTTGCTTGGAGCGGTGGCGGTGATAGCGATGTTGATTCTCATTCTTCTCTAAGCTCTTTTGTGGTAGACCGTGCTTAAAAGCGTATTGTTATGTGCCAAATTCAGGTAGAATTGGCGCATTTTTTACTACTAGCTTTTTGTTTATCAATCCATTACTCATCTGGGCTGCTTCATGTCATCTCCCCATACAACTCCTGATTGTCCTTCGAAGTCGTCTGATAGTGCTTCTTTACCCAGTCGTTCTGTGCACACGCCACCTTTTTATTATCAATTTGGTATTGGATTACTCAAGCCGTTATATCGAATGCAGGTATGGCGACGCTCACATAAGCGCGATTATTATCAACGAGAAGTGGCGCAACGGTTTGGTAAACACTATCCCGCTCGTCCAATAATAGAGTCTGCTACTAATAAAAACGAACCCCACGCAAATAAAGGCGTGATTTGGTGTCATGCGGTCTCATTGGGTGAGACCAACACGGTTGCGCCTTTATTAGATGCATTACTGGCTGAGGGTTATAAGATATGGCTGACCAATACCACTCAGACAGGGTTTGCTCGCGGTGCCAGCCGTTTTGCCGACGAAATTGCTCAAGGTCATATGAGTCATAGCTATGTGCCGGTCGACAGTCCGGCAGTCATTGAGACGTTTTTGGCACATGTAAACCCTGTGGCAGCTTTGTTTGTAGAGACGGAGCTATGGGCAAACATTTTAACCAAACTCTCTGAACACCAGATTCCTAGTATCTTGGTCAATGGACGTTTATCGGCGTCCTCTTTTAAAAGCTACCAGAAAATTGGCGCCGTCAGTACCAGTATGATGAAAAATCTGACACTCATCATCGCGCAAGACAATGAGTCGGCAAAACGCTTTCGGCAATTGGGGGCGCACAGTGCGCAAATTCGTGTGGCAGGCTCGCTAAAGTGGGTGATCAATACACCTAAAGTGACGGACAGCGCCGCTTGTATAGAAAATACCCATAACTCTATTGATTTATTAACACAAAAAAGCAAGCTGGCAGAAGCGCTGGGCGTCGCTGGTCGACCGATTTGGGTGGCGGCAAGCACACATAGCGATGAAGAACAAACGGCACTGTCACTACACCAGCAATTACTGTCCAATTCAGCGCTGGCTGACGCGCTATTAATTGTGGTGCCCAGACATCCCGAACGTTTTGACGAAGTCGCAGAGCTGATTCAAAACACAGCATTAAAGATGGCACGGCGTAGTAACGAAGAGGCAATAGAAGCAGGTACACAAGTATATTTAGCTGATAGTATGGGTGAGCTGATGACGTGGTATACGCTAGCAGACGTGGCGCTGGTGGGCGGCTCGTTGGTTGATATTGGTGGGCACAATCCAGTGGAGCCTGCGAGTGTGGCAACGCCTGTGATTATGGGACGCTACACGCAGTCTTGTCAAAGCGTAGTCGATGCGCTGTCTGAAGTAGGAGCTTTGTATCAGCCGAATAATGCGTTTTATCGTCCCGCTACTAGAGAACAAGTGGCGCCGAATGACGCTGGTAAATATGAGCAGACCATCCTACAAACCACCTCAAATATAACTCAAAAACCCGCGCGCAAAGCGTCTAATAATGAGGATGAGACAACACTGATTTATCAACAGTTGGTGTCTTGGTTGGACAATTTGGCATTGGCAAAACTGGCTGGACAGGCTGGGTCCCGTATGACAACGAAGCAACAAGCGGTATTGCCTCGTCAACTTACAATGATTACGAATATTATAGAGAAGCATGCGGGTTTAAAAACGTTATGAACTGTATATTACTTCCAGCCGAAAACATCGTACATGAGACTGCTCAGATTAATACTTTGTTGCAAGTGCGTCATGTGACTCAAATATTAGATGCTAAGGTTGGTGAGTCACTAAAGATAGGTCAGATCGGCGGACAGCTAGGCACAGCAATCATTGAGTCTATAACACAAGACTGTATTCAGTTACGTGATGTTCAGCTCACGATTGCACCACCACCTAAACTAGATCTGACAGTGATACTGGCGCTGCCCCGACCAAAAGTGCTACGACGCCTGATCATGGATATGACGGCGCTTGGCGTACGACATATCATTCTTATCAACAGTTATCGTACTCAAAAAAGCTATTGGCAAAGTCCAATGCTGGAGCGCTTAGATGAGTTCGTGTTAGAAGGGCTGCAACAAAGTGTGGATACGATAGCGCCAAGTATTGATCTAAAAAAGCGCTTTAAACCCTTTGTTGAAGATGAACTGGCGAATCTGGTCACTAATGGTGCTATTGTGGCACATCCTTATAGCACACAGTCATTTGCTCAGTATATAAAAAAGCAGCCTTTAGACAAGCTCTATCTAGATCACCCAGATTCAAAAAAGCCGCCGGTTTCTGGCTTGCCAAGTTTGGTATGCATCGGTGCTGAAGGTGGCTGGATTGATTACGAGATAGCGTTGTTGGCCACTCAAGGTTGCGAGCCTGTGCATATAGGGCCGCGGATTTTGCGCACTGAAGCTGCGGTTAACGCGCTATTAGGACAGTGGCTGCTGTAAAAAGAAGTGGTTTATTGATGGTGGTAATTTAGAAATATTTATACCCGCTGAGCTTTTGTAGTGGTAATTTTTTTGCTCCATTGACTGTACAGAAATTAACGTTATTGAGTTCAGGTTGGCGATTTACATACGGCTGGAGGGCAAGTTATCAAAGGATTTGTGAGAAAAAAATGCATTGATAATTACTCTCATTTACATTAGTATGTCGTTTCTAGATATTATAGTCTTGACCATTTTAATCAGTGGTTGACGCAATAAATGGTCGCACAGATTTTTTCACCAGCCTTTCTAACGTTTGATAATACTATCTTTCTTTTATAACACCATTGTGGAGAAACCATGTCACTGAATGCCATCACTACCATTGCGAGTTTTAGTAAGCTGACCTTACCTGTTGCTGTATTTGGCATGATGCTGGGGCTTACAGCTTGTAGCGATTCTTCTACGACAGACGGTAGCGCAGATACAGAACCTGCTAGTACAGAAGCAGACGTTGCGACCAGTGATGCTGCTGACGTTAAGGCTGATACTGAAAATCATACTGTTACTATCTACTCATCACGTAACGAGCAGCTTATTAAGCCATTGCTTGATCGTTATACTGAAAAGACAGGTGTGAAGGTTGAGTTGGTCACAGATAGTATTGGACCATTGCTTGCACGTTTAAAAGCAGAAGGGCAGAATACGCCAGCTGATATGCTCTTGACCGTTGATGCAGGTAATTTGTGGCAAGCTTCGCAGGAAGGATTGCTCCAGCCAGTAGCTTCTGATATTTTAGAAGCGAATGTCCCTGCAAAATACCGTGATCCAAAAGGTCAGTGGACAGGCCTGTCATTACGCGCGCGTACTATCTTTTATGACCCAAGCAAAGTCAACGCTGACCAATTATCGACGTATGCAGATTTGGCTGATCCAAAGTGGAAGGGCAAGCTGTGTCTACGTAGTTCTAAGAAAGTTTATAATCAATCACTTGTAGCGAGTATGATTGAGCACTTAGGCCCAGAAAAAACTGAGACCATCATCCGTGGTTGGGTCGATAATTTGGCCACTGATATATTCAGTGATGACACAGCGCTGTTAGAAGCGATTGCTGCTGGACAGTGTGAAGTCGGTATCGCCAATAGCTACTATTATGGTCGTCTGCTCGATGAAAAGCCGAACTTTCCTGTTAAGCTATTTTGGGCAAACCAAGGCACAACTGGTACGCACACAAATATCTCAGGCGCGGGTGTGGTGGCAAGCTCAGACAATGCAGACGACACGCTTAAACTTATAGAATGGTTGTCATCTGATGAAGCACAAGGCATTTATGCCAGCTCAGACAAAGAATTCCCAGTAAAAGAAGGGGTTGATGAGTCGGAGATGCTCAGATCGTGGGGTCAATTTAAGAAAGACGATATCAACGTGCAAAAATTTGGTGAGCTACAGACTCAAGCCATTCAAATAATGGATAAAGCAGGTTATAAATAACGACTTTTAGTCATGGTGGTTGATAATGGCTTTTATACCAATCTTTAACAGTAGCTTATAGTTTTGGGGTTGGTATAAAGCCGCTATACGCATGACAGGGCATTGAAGCATGGTAATAACGATATGAGCACAACGCCAAACGCGTCTGTTCGTCAAGCTGGTACAGTTGATGATCGTCTTAGTCAGCCGCAGGTTGCCAGTCAAGACCATACACTCTTTAAACGTTTTCTTTCAAAATCAGTCTTAGGACTGATTTCGTTGTTTATGCTCATCCCAATTTTAATCGTGTTGTTGTCATGGACTCAGCCGGTCGCTGACATTTGGTCGCACATGGCAGAATATGTGCTACCAGAAGTACTCAAAAATACGGCAATTTTATTGTCGATGGTGATAGCCATTTCTGGCATCATTGGTACCACGCTTGCTTGGATTACCAGCATGTACCGCTTCCCTGGACAGCGGTTTTTTTCGTGGGCATTGATGTTGCCGTTGGCCATTCCTGCTTATGTATTGGCGTTTGTGACGATCGGCATTGTTGATTTTAGTGGGCCATTGCAGACCGGTTTGCGGGATTTTGGCATTGATACAGCGATTCCATCAGTACGTAATATCTGGGGCGCAGGTCTAGTTCTATCATTGGCATTCTATCCTTATGTTTATTTGTTGGCGCGCCAAGCTTTTTTATCGCAAGGTCGGCGTGCGATTGAAGCAGGACAGATGCTTGGTTTAGGCCGAGGGCAGGTGTTTTTTAAACTGGCATTGCCACAAGCACTGCCATGGATCGTTGGTGGATTATTGCTGGCAAGTATGGAAACCTTGGCAGATTTCGGTGCAGTATCAATATTTAATGTCGATACCTTTACGACCGCAATTTATAAAGCGTGGTTTGGGTTTTTTAGTTTAACGACGGCAGCACAGTTAGCGGCGTTGCTAATTGGGGTAGTCTTCATCGTGGTTTTGTTTGAGCAGTACTGGCAAGCAAAGCGCGGACGTTCGGTGACTCAAGGCAATAGTCAACGTTTTGAAACCACTACGCTTGCCAAATGGGGCATGACGCTGCTATGTATGCTCGTATTTGCAGTGGCATTTTTCATCCCATTTTTACAGCTGATCTATTGGACGGCATTGAATTTCAGGCAAGACTTTGATGCGCGTTATATCGATTTTGTGACCAATAGCTTTATGATTGCTAGCATGACTACGCTCTTTATTGCTGTTTTGGCGATTATTATGGCGTGGATTAAGCGGCAGTATCCTGATAAATTGACCAAGCTGATGACCACGCTGGCCAATTTAGGTTACGTGGTGCCCGGGACGGTATTGGCAGTGGGTATATTTATTCCGATTGCTTGGCTAGACAATCAAATGATTGCTTCTGGAATAATCTCAAAACAAGTGCTATCAGGTAGTGTGATTGTAATGCTACTTGCCTTATCTACACGCTTTATGACAGTCAGCTTTCAGCCAGTAGATCGGCAATTACAGCGCTTGACAGTCAATCAAGAAGCGGCGGCCAAGTTACTTAGTGATAGCGCATATCAGCGCTGGCGACAAGTGGTGTTACCGGTGCTGAGCCCAGGAGTGTTGACAGCATTATTGATGGGTTTTGTCGAAGTCATGAAAGAGATGCCAATTACGTTAATGACACGGCGACAAGGCTGGGATACGCTTGCAGTACGGGTATTTGAGATGACCAGTGAAGGCATGTGGGGACGCGCGGCATTGCCCAGCCTATTGATTGTACTGGTTGGACTGTTGCCTGTTTGGATATTATTGCGTCAAAGCGACAAGCAGCATTAAAGGCGGGCGCTAAAATAGATTGAAAGCAGGCGATAGCCTTTTTGTCGTTATGATGATTGTACTGTTTTATCCGTGAGTTTTTATTTAATATTATTTAACGAGTATCTTCCATGCACACTGATTCGATGAAAGATTCAACAGATCTCAAATCAATAAACACCAGCTCAGTGAGTGACACTAAGCCTTATTTTAGCGTGCAAGATTTGGTGGTTGGCTATGACGATACGATAGTCGTCAATGGATTGTCTTTCATTCTGCAACAAGGCGAGATTGGCTGTTTTTTGGGATACAGTGGATGCGGTAAAACTACGGCATTACGTGCCATTGCAGGATTGGAGCCGAGTCGCGGCGGTAGCATTCATCTAAGCAATCAGTGTTTAACTGACCAAACGGCTAGTAACGCATTGACCGTAGCGCCAGCCAAACGTGGCATGGGTATGGTGTTTCAAGACTATGCACTTTTCGGTCATCTAAGCGTCGCAAAAAACATCGCTTTTGGGCTGAATAAATGGTCTGCGGCCGACAAAAAAGCCCGCGTGGTTGAGATGCTAAGCTTAGTCGAATTGACCGAACATGCTGACAAACGTCCTCATGAGCTTTCAGGTGGACAGCAACAGCGCGTAGCATTAGCACGAGCATTGGCACCTAAGCCTAAGTTGTTGTTGCTGGATGAGCCATTTTCGAATTTGGATGTGGTATTGCGTGAGTCGTTGGCAATGAGTGTCCGTGACATTCTCAAACGCACCAATACTACTGCTATCTTAGTGACTCATGATCAAAACGAAGCTTTTGCGCTGGCAGATAAAGTTGGGGTGATGGATAAGGGTAAGCTTGTGCAATGGGCAACCCCAAGCGAGTTGTACCATGAGCCAATCAGTCCTTTTGTTGCCGAGTTTGTAGGCGAAGGCGCAATGATAGATGGCATCATAAAAGACGGCCGCATCGAAACCGCCTTGGGGAATATTTATCGACGCATGGAAGTTTATGACGAATTAGGGCAGCCGCAATACTGCGCGTATGATTATCCCAACGGCACGCCGATTAAAGTGCTGGTGCGTCCTGATGATATCATTCATGATGATGAGAGTACGCGAACAGCATTGGTGATTGGGCGCGTGTTTCGCGGTGCCAACTATTTGTATCGCTTACAGCTTGATGATGGGCAGACAGTGTTATCTTTGGTCGCCAGTCACCATAATCATGCGATAGGCTCGCACATTGGTATTTTACCCTTGTTAGAGCATGTCGTGGTATTTGATGAAAAAGAGATCAATGCCACGACGTGGTCAGAATCTGATAAATCAAAAAGAGTGGAAGAGATTAGATAAAACAAAACGGTTTGCTTTGCCTGTAACTTTAGACTGGCTATCATGATGGGCAAATTTACCGAGTTGCCATGACATGTAAGTAGCGTCCTAGCCATTTATAAGGTTCTAGTTGTGAGTAACGCAGCTCCATCCGTACGACGGCATCTGGGTGATTATGACCACCACGTTTGAGGGGCGCATAATCATGAAACACGCGCAAGCCACTGGTCAGTACGGTTTGATAATGATGGGCTGCCAGCCAAGCATCGACTTCTTCTTTGGCAACGGGATGATTGGGCGTTAAGCTTTTTTTGTTGTCGGCCTTATAGTCCGTGTTATCGAGTAAGTTAAAGTTACCCATGATGAGGTTACGATAATCGAAGCTGGCGGGATTATAGAAGCATAAAGATATCGCCCCATGATTGGCTAATTGTCGATCAAAGAAATTCATAACCATCGCAGGTTCTGCCAACCATTCTAATAACGCGTGTGACAGGATCAAATCAAACTTAGCGCCATTTGAGCTTTTATCCTTATTTAGCTTGTCTTCAAGGTCTTGATACGGGCAAACATACCACGTTATATCCAACGCTTTATCTATTTGCGCCGCGCTCACTTTCGCCTTTTCAAGCATATTGGCTGAGATGTCATTGATGACTAGGCTATGGCCTTGCGTGGCAAGCTCGATCGAAATCTGTGCCAGTCCTGCGCCCACATCGAGAATACGCAAAGGCCGTCCAAGCTTTTCGCTCATCTTTGCACTATATTCAAAAATATCACGACGCAACACAGCCAGTCGAATCTCGCCCTTTAGACCACCATAGACTTTTTTTTCAAAATGATCAGCAATCGTATCAAAATTGCGATCTGTACGTGCGTCTTGTTGCTCTAACGTTTGCTGCGTCGATATAGTTGCTGATTCTAATAATGGATTATCAGCATTTTTTGTGTCTTGAGGTATTGTTTGCATAAAGGGTAGGTCTGTATCGAGGTGAGATTTTGCAACATCGTACAATAAAGAAGAGAGCGATGCTAGGATTGGTTTGATGGCTTAGAATATTGTTTCTTAGTGTCAAAAAAGGGTCTAAGGTCATGCTTTGCAGTAGCTTTTGATAATATTTTACGGTATAAATAGTAAGGTTTAAGAAACAATTCTGATCATGCAGATTTTGAAGAAAATGCTTAAGACAAAGCAATGATTAAGAATCTCTTTCAAACTGACATTATCTACTGCCATGGACTATCGGCAATCTATTACTTGCCTCTGAAGGCCATCACTACTAAGGATAGTAACGATGATAAAATCCAAATCTGCCACTCGCCTCGCACCAGCTGTTAATACTCAGCTCTCAACTTCTATTATTACGAAACAACCAAAAATGTCACGCTGCTTGTTGTCTGTCGCCATCACCAGTAGTTTACTGCTGGTAGGCTGCGGGGATGATGACAACGACAGAGTTGTCTCCTATGACACGACAGTTGAAACCATCAATGCATTTAGTACCGATCAAATTGATAATGGATTTGGTCTAGGAAATACCGCAACGCCTGATGCCAAATGCGACATTAAAATTGAAAAAATCAATTATCCAACGGTAGGTGCAGCGGGCGAGCGTACCAATGCAACTGCCGCACTGATGCTACCAAGTGGTGATAGCGCGGACTGCCAAGGTGATCGACCCATACTGCTTTATGCACATGGCACCACCACCGATAAAGACTATGACTTCAGTCAAGTGGCGAATACCCAAAACCCAGCGGTGGCTGAAGCCACATTGATAGCCGCGAATTTTGCTGCACAAGGTTATATTGTGGTGGCACCAAACTATGCCGGTTACGATGATTCTAATCTAGAGTATCATCCGTATCTGGTGGCAGAGCAGCAAGCTACTGACATGGCGGATGCATTAGAGGGTGCGCGTACGATTATTGATAGACAACAACGCGTCAATGATACGGACTACACCAGTATTGATGACTCTGGCAAACTGTTTATCAGCGGATACTCACAAGGTGGCCACGTTGCCATGGCAACCGCCCGTCTTCTAGAACAACAAAACGAGCCAGTGACGGCAATTGCGCCTTCATCAGGCCCTTATGCATTAGCCGCATTTGGTGATGCGATTTTTGCGGGCAATGTCAATATTGGTGCGACCCGTTTTGCACCGTTATTGGCAGTAGGTTTGGATAAAAAGTATAAAAATATCTATAGCAACACATCAGATATTTTCTCGGCGCAGTATGCCAATACTCAGCTACCAAGTATGCAAACGTTTGGCGAGTTGGTAAACGCTGGCAAGTTACCTGATAACGCGCTTTTTCAATCAAAACCTACCAATAATACGATTCTCGATCAACTCCCAACCAGCAATTTGCCTTTTGCTTTCTTAGGGTTCGACGATGATAAATATCTGATAAAAACAGACTTCCGTGCCGCTTACGTTGGCGATGCCTTGCAAAATCCAGACAGCCTAATAGCTAGTACAGGAGTATTGCCAGCCGCTAATCCACAAAACAATTTGCGCAAAGCGCTAAAAGACAATGACCTTCGCGGCTATGTGCCTAAAATGCCAGCCCTATTGTGCGGTGGTAACCAAGACCCAACCGTTTTTTATGATATAAACACAGGATCAATGACGGCCATCATACAACAAGCAGGAGCAGCGTCAGGCGCCAATCTGAATGTCACAGTATTGGATGTCGATACCAGAGGCAATCGCGGCGCAGTAACACCAATTGGTAGTGCTATGAGCAACCCATGGATGTCCACGTCCATCATTGACAACATTCAAGGCAGATTTTCTGCAACTTTGACAGCTGTTCAAAACAAAGCTATCGCAGATGCTCAAGCGGCAGGAGTAACTGATCCGACGGTATTGGCTCAAGCAGCAGGCGCCGCTGTATTGGCCAGCTATCACGGTGGCTTAGTCAGTGCAGCCTGTACCCAAGCGACACGCGAATTCTTTGATCAGGAATTCACAGCCAGTTAAGTTCATTCAGACCTGCTTATAACTACTATTTTACCATCAAAAACTGTATCTACTGGATGCAGTTTTTTGATGAATGTCTGCCAATAATTGAAGAGAGGAAAATATGAAATCAATACTATTGTCACTATTCACAATTATTTTTGTTGTTGCGCCTATTAGCCAAGCACAAGCAAAAAATACCCCATGTTCGGGTAAGATGGGCGGAGTATCTCACTGCTCAGCAGATGGTAAATTTGTGTGTAATAATGGCAAAATTAGCCAATCTAAAAAAACTTGTCACTAACATAAATTTAACGGGCAGCGATTCATAAAAATATCGCTGCTAATAAGCTGTTTTCCTTGATTTTAATGACAGTCAGATGCCCCTAAATCAGTAATTTTGTGCTAAAATAGCTTCTTTTATTAAACATTAAAACGATCGTTATTTTCCTATTGTTTTGCACGGTTAGCCGTATTTTTATGATCACTATTTTGATAGTAGCTGCGCATTGATGCAGCTATATTTTTTAGAGTGTATTGGTATCTCAAAAAAAGTGTCTACATTAGAAAAAACGAGAGTGAAGGAGTGTATATGAGCGAATCGGTCAGTCCTATTGGCATTGTAGATGAACTAAAACAATCCTATTTGGATTATGCGATGAGCGTGATCGTCTCGCGTGCACTACCTGATGTGCGTGATGGGTTCAAACCTGTACATCGCCGCGTCATGTACGCTATGCATGTGCTATCTAACGATTACAACAAACCTTACAAAAAATCTGCACGTGTGGTCGGTGATGTTATCGGTAAATACCATCCACATGGCGATAGTGCGGTATACGATGCGATTGTGCGGATGGCACAGGATTTTAGCTTGCGTTATCCGATGGTCGATGGTCAAGGTAACTTTGGTTCGATCGATGATGATCCACCGGCAGCGATGCGTTATACCGAAGTACGTATGACCAAGTTGACCCACCAAATGCTGGCTGATTTGGACAAAGACACGGTCGATTGGGAAGACAACTACGATGGATCTGAGCGCATGCCAAGCGTGATGCCAGCACGTATTCCCAACCTATTGGTGAATGGTGCGACAGGTATTGCTGTCGGTATGGCCACCAACATGGCACCGCACAACTTGACCGAAGTCATCAATGCATGTTTGGCCTATGCCCAAAATCCGCAGGTTTCAGCCGAAGAGCTGATGTCCCATATCTCAGGTCCTGATTTCCCCACAGGCGGCATTATCTATGGTCGCGCAGGTATCTTAGATGCTTATCGTACGGGTAAAGGCCGCTTGCACATACGGGGGCGTTATCATATTGAACCTATGAGTGATACGGGTGTCAACCGTGACCGTGAGCGTATTGTATTCACCGAAGTGCCTTACCAAGCCAACAAAGCCAAGCTGATTGAGCGTATTGCAGAGCTTGTCCGTGATAAAAAAATCGAAGGCATCAGTGAGATTCGTGATGAGTCTGATAAAGACGGCATGCGTATCGCTATCGACTTGCGTCGTGGTGAGACAGCAGAAGTTATCGTCAATAACTTGTTTTTGCAAACCCCGCTTGAGTCTAGCTTCAGTATCAATATGGTGGCACTGGATAATGGTCAGCCAAAAGTATTGACCTTGCGTCAGCTGATTGCTGCGTTTGTGCGTCATCGTCAAGAAGTCGTGACACGTCGTACCATTTACGAGTTAAACAAAGCACGTGTACGTGGGCACCTGCTCGAAGGTTTGACGGTTGCACTTGCGAATATCGATGAGATTATTGCAACCATCAAAGCGTCTGCAAACCGTGGATTGGCGCGCGAAAGCTTATTGAATAACACGTGGGGCTCAGGTAGCGTCGTTGCGATGCTAAACGCTGCCGGTAGTCAGTCAGTGCGTCCTGATTTCATCGAAGGCGAAGATCCTAAAGCGCCATTCGGTTTGATTGATGGCGAAAGCGATGGTGAGCAGCGTTATCGCTTATCACTTGAGCAGGTCAATGCAATTTTAGACATGCAACTGCATCGCCTAACAGGTCTTGAGCAAGATAAGTTGACCGAAGAATATCAAGACTTGCTGCGCGAAATTGCGCATTTAGAGTCTATTCTTGGAGATTTTGACAAGCTAATGACCATTATCTCTAATGAGATGATTGAGATTCGTGACAATTTTGGCGATGAGCGTCGTACGGACATTATCGATTCACGTACTGATTTTAACCGTGAAGACCTGATTCCTGAACAAACTGTGGTCATGACTGTTTCTCGTACTGGCTATGCCAAAACTCAGCCGATTGATGATTATGTGGCACAAAAACGTGGCGGCAAAGGCAAGTCTGCAACTGCGATGAAAGAAGACGATGTCATCGATCATTTGGTTGTGACATCCACGCATGCGACGGTATTGTGCTTTACGGATAGTGGACGCGTCTTTAGTTTGCGTGGCTTTGAAGTACCCATTGCCAGTCGCGGCGCTCGTGGTCGTCCATTGGTCAATCTTATCGGTCTGAATGGTGACGAGACGGTGACGACCATACTACCGATTCCAAAAATAGTAGAGGATCTTTCTGCGAAAAATGACGTGTCTTTAACTAGTGACGATGATGAGTCATTAGAAGGCAGCAATGAAGCAGTTCCACCTTTTGTCTTCTTTGCAACTGCTAATGGTACAGTCAAACGAGTTGAGCTTAAGCAGTTTGCCAATATCCGTTCAAATGGTTTGATTGCTGTTGGTTTAGAAGATGGTGATAAATTGGTCAGTGCTCGCATCACTAATGGTAGCCAAGAAGTCATGCTGTTTGCCTCAAGTGGCAAAGCCATTCGTTTTGATGAAAATGATGCTCGTGCAATGGGTCGTACCGCAAAAGGTGTACGTGGTATGCGTTTGGCAGATGATGAATTTATCAAATCATTGGTTGTCATCGAAGATGATGTGCGCGAGATATTGATTGCTTGTGAAAATGGCTTTGGTAAGCGTACCTTTATCGATGAGTTCAATACCCAAAATCGTGGCGGTGGCGGTGTGATCGCTATTAAAACCAGTGAGCGTAATGGTGCCTTAGTTCGTGCGACCAAAGTTGAGCCTGAAGATGATATTATCTTAATCTCAGACAAAGGAACATTAGTACGTACGCCTGTTGAGCATGTTGCCAGTTCTGGACGTAATACGCAGGGTGTGACGCTGATCCGCTTATCAAAAGATGAAAAGTTGGTCGCCATGGCGCGAGTTGAAAATGAAGAAAACGCTAATGAATTAATCGATGCCATGAGAGAAGATGGTACGTTTGAGGTGGAAGGTCAAGAGCAACAAGACATTGATACGGTCACTGGAGACTCAGCAACTACGGATGTCAATGATGCGATTGATATAGCCAATGACTATTCATTGAATGATGATTCGGCAGACGATGACAAATAAACGTCTCGGCAGTTAGTTTTTTAGTTTAGTTTTTCACACTGCTCTAAAAAAGCCTCTAACGCTATCGTTGGAGGCTTTTGTTTTTTTAGCATTCTATTTCTTTTATTGCCTGCTTTTAATTTTTGGAAGCGCTAATAATTGAAAAAAATGTCCATCACGTTGTATTTTAAAGGCCATATATATGTTCACAACCAATCAAACCTTTCAAGGAACTGTCGCCTCGGTATCATCGAGCGTTTTGTTTTCGATGATGTTTTTGTTTGGACTGTTTATGCTGCCTTTAACAGGTACGCAGGTAGCATCATGGCGCGTGCTTATGATGCTGCTCAGTTTGGTCATATTGCTGAGTTTAACCAAACAGTGGCAGCACGTCTTCGATTATGTAAAAACACTAAAGACAGCAAAAGAATGGCTGATATTCATATTACCTGCACCAATTTTGGGTGGGCAAATTTGGTTATTTATGTGGGCACCTGTAAATGGCTTTGGTCTCGATGTCACTTTGGGATATTTTCTGTTACCACTCATGATGATAGTGATCGGTCGCTTTTTTTATCAAGAGTATATGAGCGCATTGCAGTGGATAGCGGCACTATGTGCAGCATTAGGCATTGGTTATGATATTGTTCAATATGGGTCGGTATCTTGGGTGACGTTGTTTGTTTGTTTGGGATATCCGCCTTATTATCTCCTGCGGCGCACGCTTTCTGTTCCGCCCATTACTGGTCTCCTATTTGATTTGACATTGCTAACACCAGTGGTACTCGCCATGCTTTATATGAGTGGTGGTTTTAGTGTGGCGGCGCAAAATATGAAGTTTTGGTACCTATTGCCACTACTTGGCTCCTTTAGTGCGCTTGCAATGTCTCTAACAATGATGGCGAGTAATAAGCTGCCTGTTTCATTATTTGGGGCTTTGAGCTATATAGAGCCGATGCTGTTATTTGTGTTCTCTATCACCATTTTGAGTCAAAGCCTTGATGAAGGCGGATCGCTCTTTATGTACGGCATGATTACGCTCGCGCTTTTGGTTATGATAATTGATAGTGCAATAGGATATGTGGTTCGTCGCCGTGACAATCATTTGCATGGCTATAGAGAGCCACAAGTGGGCGGGTTTCCGCCGCGTCGTCACTATATCAATCAACGAATCGATGGTGCACTAAAAGCGCATCGTTTTCGCAAAATTCGTCGTTATCGAAAGAAGATAAATAAGATACAGCAGAAATTAAATAATTCTATTTAAAATAAGTGCTTAGGTGTATTAAATTTACTCAAGGCAGAAGTTGACACACTAGATGAACAGTGGCATTGCTTATCTATGCTGACTTTGACATAATGCTGCCCATGATGTAAGCACAATACATTACAAGCGTTGATTTTAGATGGCGCGACGACCTTATATGCAAAAGCCTCAGACGTTCTCGTCTGAGGCTTTTGTTTTTTTTTAAAATTGCCAAGGATGTGCCCCAATCTCTAAAGGCTGTTGTAATGCTGACTACTAACCAAACCTCGCAGGGTACAATCACTGCTGTGGCTGCAAACTTTTTATACTCTTTGCTGTTCCTATTTGGTTTGCTACTGCAACCGTTATCAGGTACGCAAGTGGCTTCTTGGCGCGTACTGACGATGTTTTTTAGTCTGGTACTACTAGTCAGTGTGCTCAAACAATGGCAGCATATTTTTGATTATTTAAAAACATTGAAGGGCACAAAAGAGTGGTTGTTATTTATATTACCAACCCCAATTTTGGGCGCACAAATTTGGATATTTATGTGGGCACCCGTTAATGGCTTGGGGCTTGAGGTAACATTGGGTTATTTTTTATATCCGATGATCATGATCGTCGTTGGTCGATTTTTTTATAATGAAGATATGAGCTTACTTCAATGGGCGGCCATTATATGTGCAGGTTTCGGTATTGCTTATGATATTTTCCAATATGGCGCGATCTCTTGGGCGACTTTGTTTGTCTGTTTGGGTTATCCGCCTTACTATCTACTGCGTCGCAAGCTGGCAGTGCCGCCAATCACAGGCTTGATTTCTGATCTTGTATTGTTGTTGCCCGTTGTGTTAGTTGCGCTGTATTTTAACGGCGGTTTTGAAATAGCCATCGCAAGCGACAAGCTTTGGTATCTACTGCCACTATTGGGCGTTATCAGCACCGCTGCGATGTCCTTAACCATGGTGGCAAGCCAAAAGTTACCAGTCTCACTATTTGGGACTTTGTGCTACCTTGAACCGATATTTTTATTTATATTTTCGATTGCGATTTTGGATCGTAATTTACATGATGGTGGATCTATGCTGATGTATAGCATGATCTTTATTGCACTGCTTATTATGATTGCTGATAGCGCTCTTGGCTATCTGGCGCGAAAACGTGATGACCGCTTACATGGTTATAATGAGCCACAAGTAGGCAGTTTTCCGCCGCGTCGTCGTCTCAAAAATCGCCGTATCAAAGGTGTGCTAATCGCGCACCGATTCCGCAAAATAAAAAAATATCAGCAAAAAATAGATAAAATGACCCGTAAAATTGAAGCGTTACATTTAGAATAATACGGAGTAGATAGCGTCATAAAGTTGACTTAGTAGACATAATTTTTCGTGATGGTTCTACATAGCGCCTATGTTAAAGGTGAATCAATTACGCTATTATCGATATCAATGTTGTCATGCGTAATAGAATATGTGGCACCATCTATGGATCTTATTATTTACTTATACTACAACTAGGACGGTCTATGTTAAATCTGCATCATTTAAACAACTCGCGCTCATTTCGTATTTTATGGTTATTAGAAGAGCTTGAGCTTGATTATAAGTTAACCAGCTATGAGCGCACCAAATCTTATCTGGCACCTGAAAGCTTAAAAAAAGTTCATCCGCTTGGTCATACTCCAGTCCTTGAAGTGGATGGTCGCGCGCTGGCTGAGTCAGGTTTTATCATTGAATATCTGCTCAGACATTATGACACCGACCATCAGTTCAAACCTACTGATGACAATGAAACGGCGTGGGAAAACTATACTTTTTGGCTACACTTTGCTGAAGCTTCTGCGATGCCGCCTTTGGTCATGCGTTTGGTATTTAGCAAAGTGGTTGAGAGATCACCAATGCTCATCAAACCAATCAGTAAAGGTATTCGCAAACAGGTAGAAGATGGCATGATCGATAACAACATCATGAACAACTTAAACTTGATGGAGCAGCATCTACAAAACAACCATTGGTTTGCTGGTGAAGCGTTTAGTGCCGCTGATATTCAAATGTATATCGTCGTTGCAGCGTCTAACGCGCGCGCAGGGATGGACAGAGTCAGATTTGCCAATCTACTAAACTGGCTTAAGCGTTGCCAAGAACGTCCAGCCTTCAAGCGTGCTGAAGAAAAAGGCGGCACACCGAAGTTTTAAAGATATAATATGCTATTGTGAGCGTTTTTGATTCTTATTTAACCATAGCATATAAAGAAGGTAGTACCATGAACGACCAGAATAAGCTGGCTAAAGATACCGTGCATACCGATGAGAGTGATATTCGTCGTCAAGAAATTCGTGCGCAGCAAGTCTCCATTAAATCATGGACGCAAAAGATATTGGTTGTGCTGCTGTGTCTTGCCAGTTTTTATGGCGGCTGGAAATCTTATGAGTCCAATATGGTCAGCGAGTGCCGAGCCAGTGGTGGACAAATGGTAGAAAATCAGAAAACCATGCTATGTCAGTTATCGTAGTGAATGGATAAATAGATGATTGCTATCAGTCAGAGAAGCTATCAATGCTTAAGTTGACCTTTCTTGGCACATCAGCTGGTGTGCCTACCAAGCAGCGTAATGTGACGGCGCTTGCGATTGAATGCTTGAATACCTATGCATCAAGCGCAAATCAACAAAACAGTAAGTCGCACCCATGGCTGTTAATTGATTGCGGCGAGGGCACACAGCAGCAATTGTTGCATACCAAGTTGTCTTTGCATCAATTGACTGCTATTTGCATCACCCATGTGCATGGGGATCATTGCTATGGGTTGCCTGGACTGCTCGCCAGTGCGGCCATGTCTGGACGTCGCCAGCCATTAACTGTGATTGCGCCAAAAGCCATTGCTACACTTTTAGATGCCATCGTATTGACCACTGAGCTATATTTGCCTTTTACGATTGACTTTATAGCAGTTGAAGACATAGTAGAGGGGCAAGTGGGCAAAGTGGACATTGCCTTAAATGAGCAGCATCAGCTAACGATCGACATCACACCTCTCTCGCATCGAGTGTCTTCGCATGGTTTTGGTATCACACAAAATATCAGTCGTCGCACACTAAACACCGCTAAACTCATCGCCGCCGGCATACCTACCAGTCATTTGTGGGGCAGCTTACAGCAAGGTCAAGATGTGGTGACGGATGAGGGTCAACAGCTGCATTCGGCAGACTATGTCAATCATGAGACGCAGCGCACACGTATCGTAGTGGCTGGAGATAACGACATGCCAGAGTGCCTAAGTGCAGCGGTGGTCGATACAGATTTATTGGTCCATGAAGCCACTTACACCACCGATGTGTTAACTAAAATCCAAGCCAAAAATCCAGACTTCGATCCGATGCATAGTAGTGCGCGGCTAGTGGGTGAGTTTGCGCACAATAGCGGTATCCAAAACCTAATTTTGACGCATTTTAGCGCCCGTTATCAGAGCTTTGAAAATCCGAATAGTAGCACACCAAATATGGCACACATCCGCGCGGATGCGCAAAGTGGTTATCAAGGCAATCTTTGGCTGGCAGTCGATTTTGCTCAGTATATAGTCAATGGTGCCAGTGATTTGACCAATAATCAAAAACACGATCGCGTACATTATCTAGGCTCTGCACGCAATCATGAAAAATGATTTAACGCATACTGTCTTCGATAGCCAGCTGTGTTTTACCGCTCCAATAGCGACTAAACTGATAAGCAACCCGTCCTGAGCGCCCGCCACGTTCGGATGCCCAACGTAGCGCATCTGCTCTAATAGCGTCAGGTAAATTGCCGTCTTCTGAGCCAACTTCAAGAGTCATATCGGTATTAGCTAATATTTTCTGTTGTTCTAAAATCAGATAATGCTGAATAATTTGTAGATAGGTTTGCTGATCCATGGGGTGAAAGGTGAGTGACAAACCGAATCGATCAGATAACGACACCGTTTCATCAATGGTCTCATAAGGATTAACTTCATCTGTTTGACCATTGTAAATATCAAGATTGTCTTTCATCATCTGCGGTAATAGACGACGGCGGTTACTGGTGGCGTAGACCAGTAGCTTGTCTTGTTCAGAATCCAGCGCACCATCGAGTACGCTTTTTAGAGCGCGATAACTTTCATCTTGACCATTGAATGCCAAATCATCACAGTACACTATGTAACGGCAACCACAGTCTACGGGTAACGCCTTAATGGCGGCGCGTATTTTGTCTAATACTTGCAAATCATCACGAGCAATCTCAATAATGCGCAGCCCTTCACTATGATAAGCTTGTAATAAAGCCCGAATCAATGAAGATTTACCTGCACCGCGTGTCCCTGTCATCAACACATGATTGGCGGGATAGCCTTTTAAAAACTGACGTGTGTTTTGTATGAGCTTTGACTTTTGTCTCTCGATACCTTGCAAGTCGTCTAAACTTAAAAACAGATTGACTGCCAAGGGTGATAGATGACCATTTTCACCGCCGATCCAGCGATAGGCCAGCTGCTCAGGATCAATTTTGATCGTTGGCGTGACCTGCTCTTGTAAGTATTGAGTCAGCAAATCCAGTATTGGCGTGGGTAAGGCATAATGAGTAGTAGGTTTAGACGAGTGGGTAGGTTGCGACATAATAGCTCTAACTGTTGAGGTGGGATTTGAGAGGTGTCATCGTGGTTTTTTCAGGACGTCACTGTATGATAAGAGTTTGCCATGAAAAACCAGACCATGCAAAATAGTGCCAGTAATCGGCTGATTATACAAGCTTTGCAAACGCAAGCTCAGCAGCTATTGCCGCTTATTACTCAAGCACTGTCTGCACTACAATATAGCGAAATAGTGCATCAGCGTATTGCTCAGCAAAACGCTCTGAAAACACGAGGTGCTGAAACAAAAACCACAGCAACAAGTTGTTATCAAGGTTTGACACGCGCAAAGCACCCGCAATTCGGTAGCGTGATGATTAAGTGGCAGCTAAATGCTTTTGAAAATCATGATTTATCCGGTTTGACTCATGAGTATGATGTGCTGAAATCTTTGAACGCATTATTACAAAATCAGAGTGCGCAAAAAGCTTTTGTTCCTTCTGTACTTACTTGTGAAAAAATAAGCATTCAGGCAATGGGGCAGAGTCAGCAATTAATGGCACTTGTCATGCCTTATTATTCAAATGGTAATTTAGCAAAGCAGCTTACGAATCAAAACCGTCCCTCATTAACCGATAATCACAAGCATCATTTCATTAAACAAGCCGCGCATCTTGTGGCCGAATTACATCATGCTGGCTGTCTGCACAATGATATTAAACCCAGTAATATTTTGCTTAATGCCGCTTTAGAAAGTGGTGGTCACAATATTAGCGAAACGTCTGATCTAGTCATGATTGATTTTGCGTTAGCAGAAACGATTCATCAACCTATTAACTCAAATCCTGCTGGGACGCCTGCCTATCTGGCACCTGAGCGCTGGCAGGGACAGAGAGCAACGATAAAAAGTGATATCTACGCGTTCGGTATCATGATGGTTGAAATACTCATGGGTGAGCGCCCGTTTCAGATTGCTACTGAAAGTATCGATCCAATGATTGATTGGGCGACTCAACATTGCCAAAAGCCTGTGCCAAAATTGCCTTTAAAGTATAGTGGCTATCAATGTATTGTTGATAAAACTTTAGCAAAGCGGGTAGAGAGGCGGTATCAGAGTATGGGTGACATACTATTAGATTTAGGGAAAGTGTGAACCTACGATTAAAACTCATACACAAAAAAACCTGCTAAAAAGCAGGCTTTAATATTTGGTCTAAGATGTACTATCCGAAAATGGTGGGGCTGGAGAGACTCGAACTCTCACACCTTGCGGCGCCAGAACCTAAATCTGGTGCGTCTACCAATTCCGCCACAGCCCCATTTTCGTTACTCTATCATCAAAAGCGGTTAAATTCAAACGCTATCTAGACAGTTAACTGATTCGGTAGTGCGTCTCAGTGGTTGGCTATTATATAGAGTTTGAATTTTTGGTCAACCCCTATTTTCGATTATTTTTAATTATTTGACGAATATTTTTCAAAAATTTTATAAATAATTGATAATAAAAACATTTTTGTTTGAAGGTTTTGCTGCTTAAATACCTATATATTTGGTTTTTTCTATGACGGAATATCTAATTGCTGTAATTTGCGTGTCAGCGTATTGCGTCCCCAGCCAAGTAGGTTAGCAGCGGCTATCTTTTTACCGCCACTATGTTTAAGAGCTGCCGTCAGTAGGATGCGTTCAAATTCAGGCGTTGCCGTTTGCAAAATATCAGTTTCGCCTTCTTGTAGTGATTGCTCAGCCCAAATAGCCAGTGCTTGCTGCCAGTTCTGGCTCTCAAATCCCTCATGCAGAATATCAGCTCCAGCATAGTGGTGCTGGTCTTGTATGGTTTCTTGTGCAGAGGCAGACGGTTGCCTTAGTTGAGGCTTCACTGGGCTATGCTCAAGCAGTTCTGGCGGCAAATCATCAACCATGACTGTGTCACCAGTTGCCATGACGGTGAGCCACAAGCAAACGTTTTCAAGTTGGCGCACATTACCGCGCCATTCAAAAGACTGCATTATCTGCATCGTTGCAGGATGCAACTGCTTTGGAGTCGTATTCATCTGCTCAGCCGCGCGCTGCATAAAATAAATGGCTAGGGCAAGGATGTCTTCGCGCCGTGTGCGCAGAGGCGGTAGTGGCAGGCGAATGACGTTTAGGCGATAAAAAAGATCCTCACGAAATCGACCCAGTTTGACCAATTCTTCTAGATTTTGATGGGTAGCAGCGATGATGCGCACATCTACTTTGACCGGCTGCTGTCCGCCCACTCGATAAAACTCTCCGTTGGCCAATACTCGTAGTAGACGCGTTTGCGTGCTAAACGGCATATCTCCAATTTCATCTAAAAACAACGTCCCTCCATTTGCTTGCTCAAAACGACCTTGGCGCGTTGTGGTGGCTCCTGTAAACGCCCCTTTTTCATGACCGAATAACTCTGACTCAATCAGATCATGCGGAATGGCTGCCATATTAAGAGCGATAAAAGGTTGTTGTTTACGAGGTGAATGCTGATGCAAGGCACTGGCAACCAATTCTTTACCTGTCCCTGACTCTCCTGTAATTAAGACGGTAATGGGTGAGTGCGCCAGTCTACCAATGGCACGAAACACGGTTTGCATGGCTTGTGATTGCCCAATAATTCCGCTGGGGTTACTCTGCGCCTGAGGTTGGGCTTGGGGTGCGAGTTGAGTATCAGTTTTTATCTCAGGTTCACTATGTGCAGATGGATGCATTTTACTCACAGGACGAGTGATGCTGATAGGTTTCGTTGCTGCCTCTGATACGGCTGCTTTATTGGATGCACTATCAGGAGTGACATCGATATCAGATCCAGTGACATTGGGACTCGTCGCCCTGTTAGGCTGATAGTTGATGGCTTTATAAATCGTTGCGACTGCATCATCTAAGTCAAATGGCTTAGGAAGGTATTCAAATGCGCCTGTCTGATAGCTGTTGATTGCAGAAGTTAGGTCTGAATGCGCTGTCATAATGACGATGGGAAGCTTGGGAAAGTTCCGGTGTACCCAATCACTAAATGACAAGCCATCCATCATCGGCATGCGGATATCTGTCAATATCACGTCTGGCAATGGCTCGGCTGACTCTGGCTGCTGCAAGATATCATTAAGGCGTGTCCACGCTGCTTGCGCTTGTGTAAAGCTAATAACCGTCAATCCTGCGTCTTCAAAAGTATCCGCCAATATCAAACGTAGGGCAGCATCATCGTCAATAAGCCATAAAGTGGCAGAGTGATTGTCTGCATGGTTGTTGACAGTGACTTTTGCAGTTTGGTCATTGACCCTTTGAGTATTTAACACTTGATTGTCTGGAGCTTGCCGATCAAAAGTCTGATCTTTCGGTGAGTAGTTATCGCTTTTAGGGTTACGCGTGTTGTTATAGTCAGTCATGTATCAGGCCTAATGAGCAATGAGTTGATTCAGGTTTATGATTGAGTGGTGAGACAATGATTTAAGCTTTAATGCCATTTACGTTTTAACTGTATTTACGTCTCAACGATTGGTTGATTAAACGGTAGATAAAGCGTAAAGCGGGTTTGGCCTTGGCTATTATTGAGACGGCTATGAGAATTTTTTGCTTGTGTGGAGCTGACATCAATCATACCATGATGATGGCTAATAATATCTTGCACAATGGACAATCCAAGTCCAGTCCCTGCTGCTCGGCTGGTCACCATTGGAAAAAATATTTGTCCGATGAGCGCAGGATCAATCCCTGAGCCATTATCGGTGATGTTAACTTGTAGTACTTGTTTATGCTGCTGCCCACTGATGGTGTGTTGAAACGCCACGCGGGTTTGAATATGCAACGTCGGTTGGTAGTCACCATTGCTATCTTTATGCGCCTGTGAAGTCGCAGATTGAGCATCGGACAACTCTTTTTGCTGCAACGTTTGGGCAAACTCTGTCATAGATTCGCAAGCATTATTAATCAAATTTAAGAATACTTGAATCAGCTGGTCTTTATCTGCCTGCAACTCTGGTAATGATAAGTCGTAATCACGCTGTAATGTGACTTCTGGATATTGATTAAGCACCAAGGTTATGACGTGTTCCAATGGCTCATGGATATTCAGCACTTGCCAATTGGGCAGCTGATTCGAGCCAAGAAATTGCCCAATAAGATGGGTCAAACGATCCGTTTCCGAAATGATGATATCAGTATAATTACGGAGTTTTTCCGCGGTTTTTTGCAAATTGTGATTGGGGGTCAATACGGGCGTCGACTGATCAGCAGTATCAGATGATTGAGAACTGAAAGTAGCAGTATCACTAAAGGTGATGAATTTTCGCTGTAGTAATTGCGCCGCCCCGCGAATACCAGCAAGGGGATTTTTGATTTCATGTGCAACCGAGCGTAGCATATTTCGAGCGACGCTATATTGTTGCTGCTGGCGTTGTTCTTCTGAGATACGGCTTTGACGATCCTTGCCCCACATCTCAATGATAAAATAATGCTGTTGTTCATAAATCACAGGCGTCACGCTGTAGTCGACTGACAATGACAAATTACCATTTAAAGAAGTATTGATAATGTGATCGTGATCGATAAAGGGTTGCTGATAGTGCTTGGCCTGCGTAAAACGCTCGGTCAAAGAGCAAGTGGGTTCAGCTTCTTTATCTTCAATTGACGTATGATCTTTTGACGTTGAGTTCTCTGTGACCAGTAATGTTAATATGGACTGATTGAGCAATCTGCCACTACTGATCGCAAGCAATTGTTCAGCTTGCGCATTCAACCAAATAATAGACAGTGCGTCATTGACCCATAAAATAGACGTAAACAAATGCTGTGATAAAAACGCTAAGTCAGGTGTCAGTTTTGTCGGGGTCAAATGACTTGTCATAGATAATGCCTAATAAAATGATGCATAAGTGAAAAAGTGCTTGATATAATATTTAACCACAAATCAACAGTATAGAGCGGCAAAACTGGCGGTTTTTGTAAAAAAAACGTACAATGCGCACAGCCAATTATCTCTAGCAAGGTCAGCCATGTCCAAAACTTCTACCGAGTCGGTAAATACGACTACGATCACCTCACCGTCAGCGTCTACTGCTCCTAATAATACAGCCACTATATTTAATCCTGCTAAGCCCGCAATGGCAAAAGAGCGAGGATTGTCAGACAGTAGCCAGCCTTACCACCATAAAGCCAATCACAATCAAAACCGTAGTATCGTGCAAAGCAGTGATGCTGCTTCAACGGCAGCAACTTCTACTGCGCCAGTGAGCGCAGCACCAAAGATTGGGTTTGTATCGCTAGGTTGCCCAAAGGCACTAGTAGACAGTGAGCGCATTATTACGGAACTTAGCCGTGATGGTTACCAAGTCGCAAGCGACTATGACGGTGCAGATTTAGTCGTGGTCAATACTTGTGGCTTTATCGAGTCAGCAGTACAAGAGTCACTTGACGCCATTGGTGAAGCCATTAGCAAAAACGGTAAAGTCATCGTTACAGGCTGTCTTGGCAAAGAAGCGGAAAAAATCCGCGAAATGCATCCAGCGGTGCTCGCTGTGACAGGTGCTCATGCTTATGATGAAGTGATTACCGCAGTGGCGCAGCATGTGCCTAGACCCAATCGTAATATGGATACCAACTACGATCCAAAAATAGATTTGATCAATGAGGCAGGCATAAAGTTGACGCCAAGTCATTACGCCTACCTAAAAATCTCTGAAGGATGTAATCACCGTTGTACTTTCTGTATCATTCCAAGTTTACGTGGTGATTTGGTCTCGCGTCCGATCGACAATGTCATGAATGAGGCGATGGCACTGAAAAAGGCGGGCGTGAAAGAATTGTTGATTATTTCACAAGATACCTCTGCCTATGGTCTCGACTTAAAGTATAAGACCAGCTTTTGGAATGGTATGCCCCTAAAATCTAAGTTTTATGACTTGTGCCAAGCATTAAACGACTTAGGGATTTGGGTGCGCCTGCATTACGTCTATCCTTATCCCCACGTAGACAAAGTCGTCGAGCTGATGGGCGAAAAAAAGCTGTTGCCGTATTTGGATATTCCTTTCCAGCATGCGAGCCACAGTATTCTAAAAGCCATGAAGCGCCCTGCACATAGCGAAAACACGTTGGCACGCATCAAAGCATGGCGTGAGATTTGCCCAGATATCGTGATTCGTTCAACCTTTGTTGTCGGCTTCCCTGGTGAAACAGAAGAAGATTTTCAGTGTTTGCTCGATTGGCTAGTTGAAGCGCGCCTTGATCGCGTTGGGGCATTTACGTATTCGGAAGTTGAAGGCGCGGTCGCCAACGATTTGCCAAATCATGTACCTGAGGACGTTAAGCAATCTCGTTATGAGCGCTTAATGGCACTACAGCAAGAGATATCGGCACAAAAGCTACAAGAAAAAGTTGGCAAGACCTTGATGGTATTGGTTGACGAGATTGATAGCGACGAAAATATCGCGATTTGTCGCAGTTACGCTGATGCGCCAGAGATTGATGGCCATGTCTATGTTGACGAAATTACCGATCAGGTAAAAGTGGGTCAATTCTTAACGGTCACTATTGATGATGCAAGCGAATATGACTTATTTGCCAGTTATCAAGGTGAACACTGACTATAATATGCGAGTGAAAATTGCCCAAGAGCGGGCAGTTTTTGCTACAATTAGCGCAATTTAGCCTGCTTCATACGCCGTCAGCCTGTATGGCGCTGCAGGCAGACGCTATTTGTATTTTACCCATGATTGTAATTATAATTTAATACTAACAAGGTGACCTCATGTCTGACAAAAATCCACGTTACTCCCGTATCTTGTTGAAACTCTCTGGTGAAGCTTTGGCCGGCAGTAAAGACATGGGTATTGATACCGAAGTACTTGATAAAATGAGTTTGTCTATTGCCCACTTGCGCGGCCTTGGCGTGCAAGTCGGTATCGTCGTTGGTGGTGGTAACTTATATCGCGGTGCGCAGTTGCAAAAAGAAGGCTTGGTTGGCCGTGTCACAGGTGATCAGATGGGTATGCTGGCGACAGTCATGAACGGACTTGCCATGCGTGATGCGCTTGAGCGCCGCAATATCAAGACGCGTTTGATGTCAGCACTGCCAATTGGTGAGGTGACAGAAAGCTATAGCAGTCGTAATGCGATTCGCTACCTCAAAAACGGCGAAGTTTGCATTTTTGTGGCAGGCACAGGCAACCCGTTTTTTACCACTGATACCGCCGCTTGCTTGCGCGGCATCGAAATTGAAGCGGGTCTTATTTTAAAAGCCACCAAAGTAGATGGCGTTTATGACAAAGACCCAAGCCTACATGCTGATGCCAAAAAATACGATGGCTTAACGTTCGATGAAGTGTTAGAGCAAAAACTGGGCGTGATGGATTTAACTGCCATTGCATTATGCCGTGAGCACAATGTACCTCTACAAGTTTTTGATATGAATAAGCCCAATGCTTTATTGAATGTCATTATGGGCGAAAATGAAGGAACGCGCGTTTATCATTAATACGAGCGACGACTCTTGTTGTAGTAAATACCCTAATAACTTTTTATAACTAACAATAATGAATGATTTGTCGGTAGCGATAAATAAGGATACATAATGATTAAAGAGATTAAGCAAGACGGCGAAGCGCGCATGCAAAAAACGCTAGAAGCGCTTGAGAGCACCTTTAGTAAAGTACGTACTGGCCGTGCACATCCAGGCATGTTATCTGGTGTAATGGTCAGTTACTATGGCTCACCTACGCCATTGAACCAAGTTGCTAGCGTAAACGTAGAAGATTCGCGCACGCTATTGGTTCAGCCATTTGACCGTACTATGGTACAAGCGGTAGACAAAGCCATTCGTGAAGCAGATCTGGGTTTGAATCCAATGACTGCTGACGTAATTCGTGTGCCAATGCCAGCGTTGACAGAAGACACGCGCCGCGACATGCAAAAACTTGCCCGCGGGGAAGCTGAGAGCAGCCGCGTTTCTATTCGTAATATTCGCCGTGATATGATGAATGACATCAAAGAATTGGCGAAAGAAAAAGAAATCTCAGAAGACGACGAGCGCCGCGCCAGTGATGATATTCAGAAAATTACTGACAAGTATATCGACACTATCGATAGCCGTCTGAGCAAAAAAGAAAGTGATTTGATGGAAGTCTAAAAACGGGTCAGCCTATTATTTATGGCATAACCAGTTGAGTTGTATTTTGACAGTTTAAGCAGCCAATGTGCGAGTGCTATTGGCTGCTTATTATTATGTCGATTGGCAGGATGTTTTTATAGCAATATGGTTTTTTGGTCTTACTCAGCGCATGAGCATATGTGTTTTTGAATACTTGGCCCATCATATCTTATCGATAATAAATGTATATGGTCTGATAATGCATTTATGATAAGTTCATGAATTGTCTGTATGACGCTTTTTAACTGCGCAAGTCCACGTTATTATTATCTCACCTTAACAATAAGCAAGTTTTCCTATGTCCACTTCAGTTTTTTTGGCTCCTGACATTCTTCCACGCCATATCGCCATTATCATGGATGGTAATAATCGTTATGGGAAAGCCAATGACTTGGCAAAGGGGCAAGGACATGTGGCTGGCAAAGATGCCTTAGATCCTATTGTTGAGTATTGTGTCGAAACAGGTATTGAGGTATTGACCGTATTTGCCTTTTCTAGTGAAAACTGGCAGCGCCCGCCTAGCGAGGTGGCGTTACTCATGCAACTCTTATCATCAACCATCTATGAGCAAATACCGCGTATGAATGAGTACCGTATTCGCTTGCGTTTTATTGGTGATCGCAGCCAGCTCAGCGACAGTTTGCAAGCATTGATGGCGGACGCGGAAGAAAAAACAGCAGATTTTGAAGCCATGACCTTGGTCATTGCCATCAGCTATGGTGGACAGTGGGATATTGCAAATGCTGCAAAACAGTTAGCCCAGCAAGTCCAAACAGGACAATTGCAGGCGGAAGAAGTGAGCAAAGAGCTGCTGGGTGAGTACGTGCAGTTGGCAGATGCGCCAGCAGTAGACATGTTGATACGTACAGGCGGTGAGTATCGAATCTCCAATTTTTTATTGTGGCAATCTGCTTATGCAGAGCTGTTTTTTACTCAAACGTTGTGGCCAAATTTTGGTGCGGAGGAGCTGTCTACTATGGTAACCGAATTCGCTCAGCGTCAACGCCGCTTTGGTAAAACCAGCGAACAAATAGTGATAGAGCAGCAGTCTCGTTAATGTGGTGACGGTTTTGAGGATTTCTAAGTGCTTTTATAAGTAAGTACTTTTATAAATAAGCATCTTACAAATAAGTCTTTTACAAAGCCAATATGCTACTAGTAGTTAATAAGCTGTGTTTGTGAAATAATCAATACTCTCATTAGGGTCAATTGCTATTAAAAGATGATTATAGATTGACAGCTATATAAAGCACTTTTTGTTCATGCGTTTTTTATTATTATAAGGCTCAATAAGTATGTGGCAACGAATTAAAACGGCAATTATTCTCGTTATTATCGTTGGTATTGCAATGTTTGCGAGCCAAACTCCTATTTTATTTGCGCCGCTATTAGCAATTGGCGTCATTATCGCCGCTCACGAGTGGACAAAGCTGATGCCAGCGTGGCGTCAGCCGCCAGTTTTTGTATTGTTGGTACTGATACTGACATCGGTATCTTTGCTTTTTAAAGTGACTTGGTTGTTTTGGTGGATTGCTGCAATCGCGATATGGCTAATGGCCCTGTCTTGGGTAAATGCCTTTCCGACACATACCAATTGGTATGGCAAAAAGCTGGCATTAATGGGCGCTGTAATATTGACGGCGTCCATCACAGCCATGTTTTACTTATGGCAGTTGTCAGCATGGTGGCTGTTATACGTGTTTTTATTGGTATGGTGTGCTGATAGTGGTGCGTATTTTGTTGGACGTAAGTTTGGCCGCCGAAAAATGGCCCCAAATGTCTCACCCAATAAAAGTATGGAAGGCCTTGCAGGCGGTCTAGTAACAGGTTTGTTAGTCGTTGTCGCCATTAGTATTTTTAAGCTGCATCTGACAGGTGTGCCTTTGGTTGCTTTTGTGCTACTGTCGGCGCTAACCATTCTGGCCTCAGTGCTTGGCGATCTGTTTGAGTCAATGCTTAAGCGTCGTGCGAAAGTAAAAGATTCAGGAACCATACTACCTGGGCATGGCGGTGTGCTTGATCGCATCGATTCGTTATTGTCTGCTACCCCAATATTTGCGCTTGGTTTTTGGGTGATACAATATTTCGGTTTGATGGTTGTGTAACGCTAAAAAATCCTTATATTAGTCTGTTTTATTTTTACTGTATCACTTACATTCGTACTCTTTATATTCTTTACTTTATATATATAGGCACCATTGGTTATGACGCAACGCATCGCCGTATTAGGCGCGACAGGTTCGATTGGCGATAGTACGCTAGCAATCTTAGCCGCGCAGCCACAGCATTATGAGGTCTATGCGTTATCAGGTCATCACCGTTTAGACAAATTATTTACGCTCTGCCAGCAGTTTTTACCAAAGCGTGTCAGTGTACCTCTGACAGCGGTGGATGATTTTGCCAATCGTCTCAGTATGGCAGGCTTAAACATCGATGTGGTAGGCGGTGAAGAGGGGCTGGTAGATATTGCCAAAGACTCCCAGACCGATACAGTGGTAGCAGCCATTGTGGGTGCAGCAGGCCTTCCTTCTACCTTGGCTGCTGCCCGTGCAGGCAAACGTATCTTGCTGGCCAACAAAGAAGCTTTGGTTATGGCAGGTCAAATGATGATCGACGCGGTCAAAGCAAATAATGCGACTTTGCTACCACTCGATTCTGAACACAATGCTATTTTCCAATGTTTGCCGCTTGCTATTCAACAAGACAATACCCAAATTCATCAAAAAGACCATGGGGTACGCAAGCTTTGGCTAACGGCATCTGGCGGGCCATTTTTGCAGCAATCATTTGAGCAAATGCAACAGGCGAGCGTTGCTGAAGCTGTCAAACACCCAAACTGGTCAATGGGTCAAAAGATATCGGTTGATTCTGCTACGATGATGAATAAAGGCTTGGAGTTGATTGAGGCGTGTCATCTATTCAATCTGCCTGAAGATAAGATAAATGTGGTGATTCATCCACAAAGTATCATTCACTCAATGGTAGAATATAGCGATGGTAGCTTCTTAGCCCAGCTTGGCAGTCCAGACATGAAGACGCCAATCGCGCATGCGCTCAGCTATCCCAAGCGTATGGATAGCGGCTCGCAGCCATTAGATTTGTATGCGCTTAGTGGATTAGAGTTTATTGAACCTGACTTACAAAAATTCGCCTGTTTGCGCCTTGCACGCCAAGCCATGCAAGCAGGAACACACGCAACGATTGTACTGAATGCGGCCAATGAGATAGCAGTGGCTGCATTTTTAAATGGACAAATTCGCTTAACAGATATTGCTGATATCAATGAGCAAGCCCTAACTAACACTCAAGTGCCATTATTAAATGATAGTGCTGACATAGAAGACATATTGGCAATTGATAAAATAACGCGTCATCATACCGATAGACTTATCAAGAGTCTGACATAATCATCTCATGAGCCATTTAACAGAGAAAAGAGCATGACATTTTTATTAACGCTACTAGCGGCAATATTTGTCTTGGGCCCACTTATTGCTTTACATGAGTGGGGTCACTATATCGTGGCGCGTCTTTGCGGTGTAAAGGTGCTGACGTATTCTATCGGCTTTGGACCCAAGCTCTTTGGTTGGACCAGTAAGAAAAGTGGCATTGATTATCGTATCTCAGCACTACCACTTGGTGGCTATGTCAAAATGCTTGATGAGCGTGAAGGGAATGTCGCAGAACATGAGCAGCATTTGGCTTTTAATCGCCAGCATCCGCTAAAAAAAATTGCGATTACTGCAGCGGGTCCTCTCATGAACTTTATCATTGCAATCGCGCTTTTTTGGGTGTTATTTATGACGCCATCAGAGCAGCTTGCGACGAGAATTGGACAAGTCTTACCTGATACACCCGCTGCCATCGCACAGCTTCCCGTTGGTGATAAAATTGTCGCCATTGATGGCCATGAAGTGCAGACATGGGAAGGTATTAACTATCGTCTCGCAGATCGTATGGGTGAGACAGACAAGGTGAGTGTTACTTTGCAGTCAGACGCACAAGTCGATAGCCCGACCAAAACATATCAAGCGCCCGTACAAAAGTTTATGCAAGGTGCAGCACAAGGTAAAGATGCCTTGAGCAGCTTTGGTATGTTACCGTGGCAACCCAATATCGCACCAATCGTTGGTAACTTGACGCCCGACGGCGCTGCTAGTCGTCAAGGTTTGCAAAAAGGTGATCGCATTACAGCTATCAATGATGAACCAATCAAAGACTGGATTAGTGCGACTCGTATTATTCGTGATAGTCCAGAGAAGTTGCTTAATTTCACGGTATTGCGTGATGATAAGTCGGTTCAATTACAGATTATGCCGCAAGGTAAAAAAGACAATTTAGGTAACGATTATGGGCAGATTGGTGCTATGGTGGAGCAATCTGAGATTGTTATTCCTGATGCTTATAAGACGACCGTGGTATACGGTCCTGGTGAGTCACTGATCAAGTCTTTTGAAAAGACTGAGCAATTGGCTGTCATGACAGTAAGCTCGATGGGTAAAATGCTGTCAGGTATGATTGGGTTAGACAACTTATCAGGCCCAATTACCATTGCCAAAGTCGCCAAACAAAGCTTTGATATTAGTTGGGAGATGGTGTTATCCACCGCAGCCTTGATCAGTTTGAGCCTTGCTGTATTGAATCTTTTACCCATTCCGGTATTAGATGGCGGTCATATTGTCTATCATTTTATTGAGCTGATACGCGGTAAGCCACTTTCAGAAGGGGTACAAATGGTAGGATTAAATATTGGCTTACTCTTGCTGGCAGGTTTCATGGTGTTAGCAATTGGTAATGATATCAGTCGTCTGTTTTAAACAATTATTCTTCTATACCCTTGATCAGAGGAGATATAATAATGGCTTTACCTCAATTGTGTTGTCATTATTCATGTGACAGGTAAGTGGCTTTATATCAGGACCTCTGTACTAATCGTAATTTTTAGTTTATTTTGTGATGCATTTTATATAAAGTGTTCTGAGTCTCCCATGTATCGTTCGAATTTGACATGTGATGGACTGGACAACAGGCGCTTTTTAACTTAACTTAAGCAAGTTTTTTATTGACGGATAGTGTTTATGCGTACGCCTTTATTTATGAGCGCGGCAGGGTTGCCGTTAGTTGTAGCGATGATGAGCATGCCTGCACAGGCTGCCGAGTTTGTAGTAACTGACATCGGTTTTAATGGTCTGCAACGCTTAACCCCAGATAGCCTCTATCCGGTCCTACCCATTTCGGTAGGGGATACGGTTAATGACAGTAGTTTGGCGGCCAGTATTAAGGCGCTATATGCGACCGAAAACTTTGCCGATATTCAAAGCCGTGTGGAAGGGGGACAGCTACGATTTGACGTTGTTGAGCGTCCAACCATTGCTGAGGTAAATTTTGAAGGTAATAAGCTCATTCCAAAAGAAGGACTTCAGCAAGGTCTAGACAATGCTGGCCTGGCTACTGGTAAAGTGCTAAAACAAGCCACTTTGCAAGGCGTTGCTAATGAGCTGCAGCAGCAGTATATAAGCCAAGGTTATTACAACAGTAATATCGAGGTTGACCAAACCCTACTTGATGGCAATCGAGTGAAGCTTGATGTGCGCTTCATTGAAGGCAAGCCTGCTAAAGTGGTTGATATCAACGTCATTGGTAACAAGCACTTTAGTGACGAAGAAATCAAAGATGTCTTCGCCGTGAAAGAGTCTTCTTGGACACGTCTGCTGTCTAAATCTGATCGTTATGCGAAAGAAAAACTGGCAGCCAGTTTAGAAAATCTAAAGGCGCTGTATCAAAATGACGGTTACGTACGTTTTGCGGTAGACAATGCTGTCCTCAATATCAGTGAAGACAAAAAAAATGTCTTCATCGAAGTCAGTCTGAGTGAAGGCGAGCAGTACCAATTTGGTGAAACAAACTTCTTAGGCAAACCAACATTTGATACAAATGAGTTAAAAGGTTTGGTTACTTTTGCCCCTAATGAGAAGTACTCACAAGCCAAATTGGATGAGACGACCGCAGCACTTAAAAGTCGTTACGGTAACGAAGGCTATTACTTAGCTCAGGTCAGACCTGTGCCACGTATCAATGATGATACTAAAGTGGTTGATGTCGATTACTTTATCGATCCTGCGCGTCCGATTTATGTTCGCCGTATTAATTTCACAGGCAATATCAAAACTCAAGATGAAGTGCTGCGCCGTGAGATGCGTCAATTAGAAGGCGCGTTGGCGTCTAATGACAAAATACAATTGTCACGTACTCGTTTGATGCGCACAGGTTTCTTTAAAGCTGTCAATGTTGATGTAAAACCAGTACCTAACCAACCAGATCAAGTTGATGTTAGCTATACTGTTGAAGAACAACCTTCTGGCAGCTCGACGATTGCAGCTGGTTACTCACAAAGTGGTGGTGTCACATTCCAGTTGGATTTGACCCAAAATAACTTTATGGGTACAGGTAACCGTGTTAAAGCAGCGCTATCACGTTCAGAGACGCGTGACTCTTACAGCTTGGGCTATACCGACCCGTATTTCACCGAAAATGGTGTATCACAAGGTCTGAGTGCTTATTATCGTGAGACTAAATTCGATGATAGAAACGTCAGTAATTATGTGACTGATTCTTACGGCGCTACCTTGAATTATAGCTATCCTGTTGACGAGACCAAGCGTGTGAGCGCAGGTATCAATGTCGATAATACCTCAATACGTGGTGGTCGTTTCCTTGGTGTATCAAACGTACAGCAAATCATCGATGATGGCGGTTCATTTGAAGATTTCACAGGGGATTTTGAGGGACGTACTGGCTTCAAAAATGATTACCAGACCTACAACTTGTTACTAGGGTGGGATTATAGCACTTTAGATCGCCCTGTTTTCCCGACTAAAGGGATGAGTCATACGGTAGATGCAACGGTTGGCTTAGGTGATTCAAGTTATCAAAAGCTTATTTATCAAGGTAATGTGTACTATCCGATTTACAAAGATTGGGTTGCTCGCGGTTATACCAAGTTAGGTTATGGTAATGATTTGCCATTCTACGAAAACTTCTATGCTGGGGGTTATGGCTCAGTACGTGGTTATGAAGCCTCAACGCTTGGGCCAAAATCACAAACGTATTTTGATGCAATTAATGACCCCGCCAACCAAACTTTTTCAGCAGAAGAAGTTGGGGGTAACGCATTGGTTAGCTTCGGTAGTGAGCTGATTTTACCGATGCCGTTCAAAGGCGACTGGGCAGACCAAGTACGTCCAGTACTGTTTGCTGAAGGTGGTCAGGTATTTGATACAACTGATAAAGAAGATCGTACTTTTGTTAATCCTAATACAGGGGTTGATACCGAAGTACCGCTATTGACACAAGACAATAGCATGCGCTTTAGTGCTGGTGCAGGGGTGACTTGGTATACGCCAATTGGCCCGATTTCACTCAGCTATGCAGTGCCTATCGGTGATAAAGACGGCGATGAGACTGAAAAAGTTCAGTTCCAAATTGGTAATACTTTCTAATTTGCTATCCTTGTCTATGCTGGTTTGATAAACAATATAGAAAATTTAAAAGAGCGAAGCCTCAGTTAAATATAAATAGATCGCCAAGATGATTTTTCAGCTTGGCGATTGCCATATTCATAATAATATTAATAGCAACTATGATAACGATTGAGCAACTTATCACTCGAATTGAGCAGCGTCAGCCTATTATCAATAAAGCTGACATTGATGCTGAGCAATTACATCAAGAATTTGATAGTGTTGGTAGTTTAACCACTGCAACTCATAAACAATTGAGTTTTTTAGCAGATCCTAACTACATTTCGAGTTTAGCGAGTAGTCAAGCCGGTGCAGTATTAATTACTGCCGAATATTTTGACCAAGTGCCACAGACAGCAGTAGCGCTGGTCGTGGCGAATCCCTATTTAGCCTATGCTGGTGCCAGTCAGCTATTTGCTCGTGAGTCACTGTTTAATGGCATTCACCCGAGTGCGGTGATTTCTGAAAGCGCAGTGATTGGTGAGCAAGTCAATATTGGCGCTTTTTGCGTGATTGGCGACAATGTACACATTGGTGCACACAGCTCAATTGATGCTCATGTGGTGGTTGAAGCCAATACTGCGATCGGTCACAATTGTGTTATTAAGTCTCACGTGGTCATTGGGCACGATAGCGTTATTGGAAATCATGTAAGGATACACGCGAACGCAAGTATCGGATCCGAGGGGTTTGGCTTTGCACCTACTAGAGATCCTAGTACTATGGGCTGGGAGCGTATCGCTCAGCTAGGGCGAGTAGTAATTGGCGACCATGTGCGTATTGGTAGCCAAACTTGTATCGACCGCGGAGCTATCGACGATACAATCGTTGGCAGTTATGTGGTTATCGATAATTTGGTGCAAGTTGGTCATAACGTTCGTATTGGGGATGGTACCGCTATCGCTGCCAAAACGGGTATTGCTGGCAGTGTTATTATAGGCAAACGTTGTATTATTGGTGGGGATGTTGGTATTACTGGTCATATTGAGATTGTAGATGATGTTATTTTATCTGGCATGACAATGGTCACCAAATCGATTAAAAAGTCCGGTTCATATTCTTCTGGAACGGTTGCAATGCCGACGGCTGAGTGGCGACGTGCCGCAGTACGTTTCCGCAAGCTTGGTCGTGATTAGCAAAAACACAAATATGTCTTAAAGATTTAAAATACTGCAAGGAAATGCCATTATGAGCAGCACTGATACAGATAGTTCAATTGATAATAATGTGAAAAGTTTGGCTGAGCAAGGTCTCACGCTGCCATTAACTTATCACACTCTAAAGCATTACTTGCCGCATCGTTATCCTTTTTTATTGGTGGACAGAATTATTGATTGTACCCCTGGAGAAAGCATTACTGGTATTAAGAATGTGACGATCAACGAAGAGTTTTTTAATGGCCACTTCCCTGATGAGCCAATTATGCCAGGCGTATTGATGGTTGAGTCGATGGCTCAGGTATCGGGCGTGCTTGGATTTATCAGTGCAGGGCTGACATCAGAAGATGGGTATTTGTATCTGTTTGCAGGCGTGGATAAGGTTCGTTTTAAACGTCGAGTGATCCCTGGTGATCAACTGACCATTCGTGCCACATCAGTGATGCAAAAGCGTGGTATTTATAAGTTCGATTGTACCGTTCATGTTGAAGATGAGCTGGCGGCTAGCGCGCAAATAATGATTGCACGTCAAGAGCAATAGTACTTATTGCTACCTATCTACGATTGGCAACAGTGTCTAAAGAACCACATCAAAATAGATAATAGGCATCGTTATTTATTATGATGTTTTATAGTCATGATGCTTTTGTTTTAGCTCACCAAGCCAGACTTGTTATATTCGCTTTACTATTTATTCGCATAAAATGATACAAAGGGCCACATTATGAGTCAGATTCATCCAACAGCACTCATCTCACCATCCGCTCAAATCGATGAGACTGCTATCATTGGTCCGTATTGTATCGTCGGTGATGAGGTAACGATTGGTGCCCATACAGTTTTGCATCGACATGTGGTTGTGACCAAGCTAACTCGTATTGGCCAGCACAATCAGTTTTATCAATTTGCAAGTATTGGTGAAGACCCACAAGACCTGAAATATGCAGGTGAGCGCACATGGCTTGAGATTGGCGATCACAATACTATTCGCGAGGCTTGTAGCTTACACCGTGGTACAGCGCAAGACAGTGAGCTTACCAAAATCGGCAGTCATAATCTGTTGATGGTAAATACGCACGTGGCTCACGACTGTGTGATTGGCGATTATAATGTGCTGGCCAATAACGTTGGGGTGGCAGGGCATGTGACCATTGGCGACCATACCATTATTGGTGGTAATTCAGGTATTCATCAGTTCTGTACGGTTGATGATTATAGCTTAATTGGGGGCGCCAGTTTGATTCTGAAAGATGTTGCAGCCTTTACAATGGTATCAGGGAACCCTGCAAAAGCACACGGTCTTAATGTCGAAGGAATGCGTCGTAAAGATTGGTCACAGGATACCATCGACGTGTTGCGTCAAGCATACCGCACAATCTTTAGATCCGGTTTGACAACCGTTCAAGCACTTGAAGTTTTGAGCAACGAACTATTACCAAAAGAGCCAAAAATTCAATTACTGATCAACTCATTAGAAAAAAGCCGCCGCGGTGTTGTACGTTAAACAGGTAGTGGCTTTTTATTAAGAAATCTAGAGCGTATTACGGTTCTAATCAGCCAAAATATTATCAATCGCAGCTAAAATATCAAAAAGCCATAACCAAACGTTATGGCTTTTTATGTTTATAATTACTTGACTTTTTTAGTCGCTTAGCAGAAACTTCCTAATCATATACAGTTAGATTCTAGTAACGTATTTTAACCAATAGCTTGTGTAGTCTCTTTAAGTATCTGTCTTTAGCTGAGTTTGATAACTTAAAGGGAATTACTATTAAAATTTAGGAGTGTCATATGGCAGAGCAAAGGGAAAATTGGTCCAGTCGAACTGGATTTATTATAGCCGCTGTCGGTTCAGCTGTGGGATTAGGTAACATATGGCGTTTTCCATATGTTGCTTATGATAATGGTGGTGGGGCATTTATGGTGCCATACCTCATTGCGTTATTAACCGCAGGTATTCCATTGTTATTTTTAGATTATATTATAGGACATAAGTATCGCGCTGCAGCACCTCGTGCTTATAAGAAACTGGCGCCTTCTGGTCAGTTTGTGGGCTGGTGGCAAACGCTGGTCTCTTTTGTGATTGCGGTTTATTACGCAGCCGTCATTGTGTGGGCTGGCAGTTATATGTTTTTCTCGTTTGGCCAAAAGTGGGGCGAAGACACCACAAACTTTTTCGTCAGTGACTTTGTCAAGCATACTGGCGACTTAACCTCAGTATTTGTACCCCAAATGTTTGTAGGCTTGGTCATTGTCTGGGCTTTAGCCATATTGATTATGTTTGGTGGCATTCGTAAGGGTGTTGAACTTGCGAACAAAATTTGTTTGCCATTATTACTGGTATTATTTGGTGTTATGGTATTTAAGGCAATTACTCTACCAGGTGCGGTCATTGGTTTAAATGCCTTCTTTGAGCCAAATTGGGCGAGAATGAGTGATCCTAATGTTTGGTTAGCAGCTTATGGTCATGTGTTTTTCTCATTATCAGTAGGTTTTGGTATCATGGTCACTTACGCCTCATACCTACAGAAAAACACAAACCTAACAGGTGCAGGGCTAGTGGTCGGTTTTGCTAACTCTTCGTTTGAGCTTATGGCAGGTATTGGTATTTTTGCTGCAATTGGTTTTATGGCAATGTCGACAGGTCAAGACGTGTCTGAAGTGGCTAGTGGCGGTGTTGGATTGGCATTCTTCGTCTTCCCTAAAATCATCTCTACTATGGGTGCCAGTGGTGATTTTGTTGGTTTCTTATTCTTTGGCTCTTTAGTAGTGGCGGGTATTAGCTCATTAATCAGTATTCTTGAAGTACCTATCTCTGCTTTTCAAGGTAAGTTTGATTGGTCACGCAAAAAAGCAGTTGCTATCATATGCGGAGCATGTGCACTGATATCTATTTCTGCTTTCTCTACAGGTAGCTCACTAGTGCTAGTAGATGTGATAGATCATTTTGCAAATAACATCGGTATTGTTGCTGGTGGTTTGATGTCAATTGTTTTAGTTACTTGGTTTCATCGTAAGAAAATTCCAGGTTTATTGGCACATAGCAACCGTATTTCTAGTGTCAAGTTAGGCGGCGCTTGGATATTTATGTTGACCATTATTACTCCAGCTGTACTGACTATTGCTTTAGGTCTCAAGTTTATTGACTTAGTCAAAACACCTTATGAAGGTTACTCTTCAACGATTCTATTGCTGTTTGGTTGGGGCGTAGTCGTATTCTTTGGCTTAGGTGCATTCATATTAAGTCGTATGAAAGGTATCCATGATGAAGAAGATGATAAAGCTCGTGCCATTGATGATGCGCGCTAGACAGTTAGCAGATAGATTAACATTTCAATAGGAATTTATTATGAGCACTTCAGCTATTATTTTTATGATTATCTCAATGGTACTGATATGGGGTGGCTTGATTTCTGCCATCATACACCTGCGCAACAATCCTGATATTCCAATGGATCAAGTACCAGATGATAACTTTTAAAGTTTAGTCTACTAAAGACTTTAATGTCTTTAAGGCTTTGCATATTATAAAAAATGCCAATCAGTGAAAGCTGACTGGCATTTTTCTTATTAAATAGGCTGAATCAAGCAGTTATGTAGCTCTACTCATATCAACGAAGGTTTAATTCAGGAACGGTTTGACCACGTTTGCTATAAAACTCACTGACGAATGCATCAAAGTTATCTTGTTCGATGGCGTCTCTAATACCTTGCATTAGGCGTTGATAGTAGCGCAAATTGTGAATAGTCGCTAACTGTGCACCAAGCATCTCTTTACATTTATTCAGGTGGTAAAGATAAGCACGGCTAAAGTTCTGGCAGGTATAACAATCACATTCAGGGTCTAATGGGCCTTCGTCGTTACGGTATTGGCTGTTACGAATACGTACGACGCCCGCATTGTCCGTGTCGCCTGTGACAAAATAGTGACCATTACGCGCATTACGAGTTGGCATGACACAATCAAACATATCGACGCCTCGACGTACACCTTCAACCAAATCTTCAGGCTTACCAACACCCATCAGATAACGCGGCTTATCTGCTGGCATATCATCAGGAAGATAATCTAGGACATCTATCATCTCCTCTTTAGGCTCACCAACGGACAAACCACCGATGGCATAACCATCAAAGCCAATATCGAGCAGCCCTTCAAGTGATTGCTGACGCAAATCAGGATACATACTGCCTTGGACGATACCAAATAGTGCGTTAGTACTGCCCAGTCTTTTATGCTCATCAATACAGCGCTGTCCCCAGCGTAGTGATAGCTCTAGAGATTTTTTGGCTTCATCGTGAGTGGCTGGATATGGCGTACACTCGTCAAATTGCATCACAATATCAGAGTTTAAGCTGTACTGAATTTGCATAGATTTTTCTGGAGAGAGAAATACCTTGGCACCATCGATAGGGGATTTAAAATTGACCCCTTCTTCAGTGATTTTGCGCATTGCGCCAAGACTAAATACTTGGAAACCGCCTGAATCTGTCAAAATAGGCTTATCCCAATGCATAAACTTGTGAAGACCGCCAAATTTGTCGATCACTTCCGTGCCTGGACGCAACCATAAATGAAAGGTATTACCTAAAATGATATCGGCGCCAATCGCTTCGATATCACGTGGCAGCATGCCTTTGACCGTACCATAAGTACCAACAGGCATAAAAGCAGGCGTTTGCACGTCGCCATGATTGAGATGAACCGTACCACGGCGTGCACGCGTGTCGCCGCTGGCCGTTTTGTGTAAGACAAATTGCATATGATAACCGCTATCTAAGCTATGAAAATAGCGCCAATTATAGCACTACTGGCTATTTTTTTGGACATGGATATTTAGGGGTATGCGAGATACTGACGGTCAGGTTGACAGAAAATAAGGTGGAACTACAGTAAAACTTAATAGATGTTGTATACGTAGATGCTGAAAGCCACAAATTTCTTAAAATGATGCATCGTAGTACTAGTCGTATTAGATATCTAATGTACTTTAGTCGTAGCTATAGCTTCGCTATAACCAAAAGATACAGACACTACTATAGAGTCGTTGGTAAAGTAAAAAATGGGTGAGGGGTTAACAACCGTTAAAATGTACTGCTGTACGCTGGAGACATAATATGAATAGGGCACCTTACTTATTGCTGAGCGGTTTATTATTGATATCAGGAGAGACTATGGCTATTGAAGAGCCAAGCTATACGGTGTTGTCACAAGTGGAGGATTTTGAGTTGCGTCGTTATGATGAGCAGCTTGTGGCTCAGACATGGGTGAGTGGTGACCAAGATACTGCCAGTCGTCAGGGCTTTAAAATTCTGGCAGATTATATTTTTGGTAATAATACAGCACCAAGTGGAGAGAGTAGTAAAATAAGTATGACCGCACCTGTTACGATGCAGTCCGACAATCTAAATGAGCAAGCCTCACAAAAAATTGCCATGACTGCGCCAGTTAGTATGCAACAAAATGATGGGAAGTGGCGTGTACAATTCACAATGCCTAGCCAATATACGATGCAAACATTGCCAAAGCCGAACAATCCAGACGTCAAAATTGTACAAGTGCCTGCTCAGACATACGGTGTGATTAAGTTTTCAGGATTGGCAGGTAGCAAAAAAGTGGCGAAAAAAACAGAAACGTTAAAATCTTGGATGCAAACTCAAAAGCTAGTGATAACAGGGACACCGGAGTTGGCACGCTATAACCCACCTTGGACATTGCCTTTCATGCGTCGCAATGAAGTGATGATGGCTTATCAGCCCAAATAGTACACGTTAGTATTTTGGGTATTTGCTAAATGTATGTATATATAATTGACTCTTTTTCGATATTTTTAACTGAGATAGGCGACATAAAAAAAGACAGCTAACGCTGTCTTTTTTCGTATAAAACTTAAATGCCATAAGATTAGCTATTTTGTTCACGAATAATATTAAGCATACGGCGTAACGGTTCAGCGGCGCCCCATAATAATTGGTCACCAACCGTGAAGGCACCTAAGTATTCAGGTCCCATGTTTAGTTTACGCAGACGACCTAGGGCAACAGTCAATGTACCTGTCACTGCTACAGGTGTTAAACGGTTTAAGGTCGCTTCTTTGTCATCTTCAACCAAATCTAGCCATTCGTTACCGCTATTTTTTAGAGCGGCCTCAATCTCTTCTAAGGGAATATCTTTTTTCAACTTAATAGTCAGGCCTTGAGCATGACAGCGCATCGCGCCAATACGTACACACATACCATCGATAGGAATGGTATTGTCTTCTGAGTTGCCAAGTATCTTATTGGTTTCAACACCGCCTTTCCATTCTTCACGCGACTGTTTGTTTTCTAGCTGTACATCAATATAAGGGATCAAGCTGCCTGCCAATGGAACCCCAAAGTATTGCTTAGGAAAGCTGTCTGAGCGCTGAGTTTGAGCGATTTTTTTATCGATATCTAAGATGGCACTAGCAGGATCAGCCAACTCGTCTTTGACGGCATCATGCAACACACCCATGCCACTGATCAGCTCACGCATGTTATTTGCACCAGAGCCGCTTGCCGCTTGGTAAGTCATTGCACTGACCCATTCTACCCAGCCTCTATTGAACAGCTCACCGATTGCCATTAGCATCAATGATACGGTACAGTTACCACCGATAAAGTCTTTTTTGCCTTCAGCCAACGCATCATCGATCACGGTGCGATTGACAGGATCAAGGATGATGATGCTATCGTTTTCCATGCGTAACGTACTTGCTGCATCGATCCAGTAGCCACTCCAACCGCTGTCTCGTAATGGTTGATGAACTTTTGAGGTGTAATCTCCACCTTGACAGGTGATAATCACATCACAGGCAGCTAGTGCATCAATATCATGAGCATCTTTTAATTGGCCAGTTTGAATACCATCAAATTTTGGTGCATCACCACCGGCATTGCTGGTTGAAAAAAACACAGGCGTAATACCGTCGAAGTCTTTTTCTTCAATCATACGTTGTATCAATACTGACCCAACCATACCGCGCCAGCCTACCAAGCCTACTGTCAAATTACCCATGAAATCTAATCCTATTTACAATTAATTATTGCATTACCAGCCGATAACAATGCCGTGAATGGTCACAAAAAGCAAGGCGTTTTGACGATTTTTACGCGTTTTTCATGCACTATTAACTGTGTTTGCTATAACTTTAAGTTATTAACGCCATACCGATATCTGCTCTTCTTATCCCTTTTATCATATGAAAAATCCTTATACATTAGCTTACGGAATATCGAATAAGGCAGACATGATTTTTATATTTTCTGACCGTTGTCGTATAATTAATACGCAATGAGTAGGCGTTAATCTTGTGAGATGATAAAGTAAACCCTAATGCTGGTTCAATTAAGAACAGAAAAGCGCTTGTCAGTGAGCGAATAATGACTATCATTATTGGCTCACCTATTATTTTAATCAACGGTTAATACACATTATGGATCTCTCACTATTATATTATGGCGCACAGTGGTTAGCAGGATTCATCGCATTCATCACAGTTTGGGGGTGGATACCGCTCGATAATTGGTGGGTGCGCGGTGTGGATTTTCCACGCATACAGATTATGGTGCTTGGCGTTATCGCTTGGATTGGTATGATCGCATTTTGGTCAGAGTGGCAACTAGGGCAATGGGTATTGTTTGCAGCTTTATGTGTCACTTTAGCATTCCAGTTTAGAATGGTATTGCCTTATACCAAACTGTGGAAAAAAGAAGTTGAACATGCAAAAAGTGATGCAGAGGGAACCTCACATCATCTTAAAATCATGGTTTCAAATGTACTGACACCAAATGATGAAACGCAAAAGCTGGTTGATCTCGTTAAGCAAAAGCAGCCTGACATTCTTATCACTTTAGAAAGTGATAAAAAATGGGAGCAAGCCCTGCATCAAGTCGAAGCAGATTATCCTTATACCGTGAAAGTACCTTTGGATAATTTGTATGGTATGCATCTATATTCTAAACTTGAATTGATTGACCCTGAAGTCAAATATTTGATGATTGATGACATACCTTCTATACACACCCAGCTGCGGCTTCATAATGGCCGCGTGATCTGGCTATATTGCTTACACCCTATGCCGCCAAGTCCGACAGAGGCAGATAAGTCGACCACTCGTGATGCTGAGCTGTTAATGGTTGGCAAGCATATAAAAGAAAATGAGCAAACCGCGATATTGGCAGGTGATCTCAATGACGTTGCATGGTCAAAGACGACCAGACGCTTTCAGCGCATCTCAGGCTTATTGGACCCGCGTATCGGACGACACTTTATCAATACCTTTCATGTCAAGTATCCGTTTTTACGTTGGGCATTGGATCACCTTTTCCATAGTGCTTGCTTTACGGTGGTGGATATTAGGCGTCTGCCCTCGGTTGGCTCCGATCATTTTCCCGTGATGACCACACTACAATATGAGCCAGAAAAAGAGCAAAAGCAAAAGCAAAATGCGCCTACTGCGGAAGCAGATGATATTAAAGAAACTGACCATAAAATAGAAGAAGGCAAAAAAGAGGGTAAAAAAATCTCAAATGAGAATATAGAAGAGCATGTAAGTCCAGCTTTATAAGTGATAAGTGCAGTGAGCGAAATGAAGATAAAGTTCATCATAAAAATGTAAGCATATGCTTACGTTAAATAAGGTCTTTAGCCTCTAGTGGCCTTATAGTGATTGCACTACAATAAAACCATCAACAAAAGGACATGCAAGGATGCATTGTTGAGACAGTACCCTAAACGTTCAGACCAGCCCGCTGTTCTTTTAGTGTACTGTTTGTGACTTAGGATAAGTCAAAATGGAGTAGATAATAATAACAATATGAAGCGTCATAGCCCTGAACCAATCGCCCTAGGTTCGGGGCTATTCTTTGTGTAATGGCTTTAGTTTGTAGACAGTGCTTCACTTACAATGATTAGCGTACAAAAAAAGGATACTTGCATCGACAAGTATCCTTTTTTTAATCAATTATTTTTAATCAAGTATCATGGATTTGTCTATCGACTAACCAAGTATCTGGATATAAGCACCTGCACGCAGCTCTTGTAGCCAATCTTCTTTGGCTTGTGGTGCCAAACGTTGATAAAGAGCTTGACGTGCCATGTTGCGACGATATTGCGTACTGACGTCCTGCTCACGCTTACCTTCTACTTTTAAGATATGCCAGCCAAACTGAGTCTTGAAAGGCGCTGAATAATCACCGACAGTCGTGTTTTTCATCACAGCCTCAAATTGACCGACCATATCTTCTGCACTGACCCAATCAAGATCACCGCCGCGACCAGCTGAACCTGGATCATCTGAATAAGTAGAGGCTAGGTCAGCGAAGTCAGCACCACTACGTAATTGACCATATAGATCATTGATCTTTTGTTCAGCAAGTGCGTCTGTCTGTAGCTCATCAACTTTGACTAAGATATGACGAGTATGCCACTGCGGTATGAGCATCTTATCGCTTTCTTTTTTGTCAGCAAGCTTAATGATGTCAATACCTTCAGGCGTCACTAATGGTGCACTGACAGCGCCAACTTCCAGTTTGGTAATTTCAGTTGATAACTCTGTGGGTAATGAAGCAGCTTTATGAAAGCCCATATCGCCGCCTTGTAACGGGATAGGATAACTGCCTTGGGTAGCAGCAACGGCCTCAGCAACATTAACGTTTGGTGCAAGTAAACGAGTGCGTAAGTCCTCTGCGACTTTTAGCGCCTCTCCGCGTTGAGCTTCTGATAGGCGGCTATAATCATCTATATAAGGCACGCGTACATGAATCGTTTGATACTCGCTTTGATTCAAACGCTTGGCTTCAGGTGAGGCCAAAAACGCATCAATGTCTTGTTCGCTAATACGAACACGACTGCTGATTTGACGTTGTTGTAAAGCCTGAATAGAAGCTTCTTCAATCAATTGTGCACGCAGGGCAGCATAGCTACCAGGTCTTGCTGCGTCTAAACTTTGCTGCAATTCTGATAGACTATTTAGACCTTCTGATTGTGCGATTTGACCAAGGCGCTGATTGATGGCTGATTCATCAGGATTCAAGCCAACACGTTTAATCATAGACAATTGCAATTCGCGCAAGATAAGAGCGTTTAGCACGTCCGACTGCAACTGTGCCGAATTTGGAAGGTTTTCTCCAGCAGCTTGAGCGCGTGCTTGGGTTTGCACGATAGCGTCAACCAATTCACTTTTTAAAATCGCATTTTCATTGACCAAAGCAATAATGCCATCTGTGCTATTGCCTGGAGTCAAACGATTGCTACTGTTTTGCTCAGCAGTGCTCGCTGTTTGCCCTACAGGAGGCTTGACGGTGGCAGCGTGGGCACTCAATGTCAGTGCAAGACTGGCACTCATAGACAGCAATACAGCGCGGCTGGTCTGACGTAAAGAAAAAACTCTCATGATGCTCCTCATCAATGTCATCACATCGGATGGTAGTCGGTTAACGCTATCTGATACTCTCAATAGATAAGTATCAGATAGGATAGTCCATAATAGGGTTGCAGACTGGGTAATACAAAATGCTTTATGAATATTTATACAAACGATCTTTTAACCTGACAAAGAATACTTTATCAGTCTTTCCATGCAGTTTGGACAGGTTCAAAGCCCAAAACCTTGTCAGACAGTAAGCGTGTCAAGCGACTGCTGCCACTGCCAAGCCCATTTAATCTGATCTCTGCCATAATCGCTTGCGTTGGTTTGTCTTTAACATTTAGGTCATTATAGTAACGACGACCATAAACCGCAAAACCAAAACAACAATCCTCATAGTCAACACCTACTAACGAATCAAGCATCTTATCACGATTATGATCGTATTGACCCTGAGCCAATATTCGCCAGCTATTATTGATAGGGAAGACAGCTGATGCTGTAAATGCAGCGAGCGGTAGCTGATTCGTGTTTTCGTCACGTTGACGTTTGACGTAACCGACGTTAAATAAGCTATTTTCTGATGGCTGATAACGCAGTTCAGTCGTGATGTAATTTAAGTCATAATCATTGGTGAGCGCGCCACTGACATCCACCCAAAAATTATTATAGGGCTGTGTACTCGTATCCCAAACCATCCCTGAAGAAGAAGACGTAAAGACGGGTTGTTCATTTTCAAGTGTGACACGTCCATCATCGATATAGAATTGTTCCGCTATGCTACCATCAAAACGTGTCACACCCGTTGCGTCGATGTAACGATAATTGACCCCAGGAGTAATCGAATGCAAATCTTGCAAGCGATCATGACCTAAGAACCAACTGTCCGAAAATAACTGCTCGTAGTTAATAGAAGCAATACGCGTGTTAAAGTTGGGAAGCTCGTTTTGGTTTTTATAAGGTGAGTACGTATATTTTAATCGCGGACTGAGCAAGCGATAGCCACCCATAGTGTCATCAAAAGCGCCAAACGGTGAACCTGCTTGATAAAAGTTCAATCCAGCATCAATACTAGCCTGTGGTACAAACACAGATTGACTACCGTCTTCCTCACTCAAATCGTTGTCTGCCAAACTGTCTTCATCATAAGAGGTGTAAAGATGCTGCAAGCTTAGTTTGGGTCTAATGTAACCCCAAGATTTTTCTATTGGATAAGCTGCGCTTAGCTTATTATAAATACGGGCGCCACTTTTTTCATTCTCAGAACCATCATCGATCGACTTTTTAAAGTAAGCAGAGTCTTGTACACCGGTTATGTCGAAATTTTCAAACCAAGGCAGGCGATAATTGAGTTTGAGCTGCGGTAATCGTGAGTAGGGCTTGTCTTTGTCTTGTAATGGCTGTCCACTATCCGTAAAAGCATCCAAAGTCTGAAACGTTTCTACTTTTAATTCGCCATCAACGTAGTCATTGTAATAATTGACGCGAGCACGGCGTGGTAAATTGATGGTACTGTCTGATAAACCCAACGTATCAAAATCGTTGAGATAATCAGCATCTGACACATAGCTGTATTTGGCATCACCGCTCAAACGAGGGATGTCTTTAGACGTCCAGTAATGATCATAGAAGAAGCTGGTACGATCTTCATCATTATATTCTTTATCGTTGGGTAGGTATGAGCCGTTGAAAATCCCTTCGCCATAGTTTTCGGTTAAATAACGAAATTCACCTGAGACCATGGGATTACGATCAGTATAAATGTGGGTATTAAGCGTGGCATCATAGTTGGGTGCAAGATTGAAATAATACGGCACATCAAGTTCAACGCCACTTTCACTACCGATACTCGCGCTTGGCAATAAGAAGCCACTGCTGCGACGACTATCAATTGGAAAGTTAAAATAAGGCAGATAAAATACTGGCACATCAGCAATACGGAAAGTGGTGTTGTAAGCTTCACCGCGACCTGTGTCTGTATCTAAATCAATGCTTTTTGCATCGAACTGCCATTTACGATTGGTCGGCGGGCAGGTGCTAAACATTACCTCATCTAATTCGTACTGACTCTCATTGGGCTTGTTTAGACGCTTAGCATAGCCATGTGCTTGTAGTGCCACACTGGCAAACGCCACATCATTAGCGGTTGATTGTCCAGTTTCAGTGTTGTAAGCCAAGCTGTCTGCAACACCGATGAGGCCTCCTTGAGAGGCTTTATTGGCAAAGTTGCCCTGCGATGTCTTAAGAGAGTTACTCGTAGCATTACTAGATGGCACTTGTTGTCCAGTTGCTTGATCCGTAAACATGACTTTGCCTTGAGCAGCAGCAACGCCTGTGCTTAAATCGACCAAGACCTTTTCTGCTTCTATGTACTGCGTACCCTGATTGACAATAACGTTGCCTGAAAGCTCGGCATAATCGACGTTATTGTAGTAACCGTAGTCTGACTCTGTAAACAAAGGCGCTTGATTGTTTGGAAGACCATCAAGGTTCGGCGCTGGTTGACCATTTGCTGCTCCAGCCTCATTCACGGCACGCTGATAGTTTGGGTTCCCCTTTGGATATACCCATTGACCTTCACAGCGTTGAGCACTATCGATTGAGCTTGGCAACAGCCGCAAGTCTCTACCCACCTTCGGAATGGTTTGTGAGTTAGGTGTCAAAGCATTTTGATTGTCGTCAGTTTCAGTTTCAGTTTCAGTTTCAATATTTGCTGTTTTATCTGCACTGTCCAAAGCTGGTGTATTAGTACTATTATCAGTATCTGGTGTCAGCTCATAAAACTCTGCCAAACGCATCAGACTGTCTTGGATGCTCTCTTCACTGGTCTCACTTTGAGTCGCGTCTGTTATAGAATCCGACACAGCCGTCTCGCTGACTGGTACATCAGTATTTATTTGAGGGTCACTGTTTTCCTCAATATCAGTGATATCCAAAGCATTGCTGTCTAAAGTATTGCTATTTAAATCGCTGTTATTTAAAGCACTACTATTTAAACTGTTGTCATTTAGATTAGTGGTATCTAAGCGACTGTCAGCAAAATCACTATTGTCAGGGCTATGAGTGGCACTATTATCAGTGATTGGTAGCTCTGTTTGCGATGTATTGACATCGTTCAGCGCAGCACTGACAGTGAGGCTGGATAAGCCTAGGGCACCAAATAAAATCAAGCGAATGCTTTGGTAAAGCGGAGAATATAACAAGGGCACACCTATGATTGCAGAGCCTATTGGATTGCGATACTGAGTTTAATAACTGCTGATATATTCTATATGGTACAAACAATACAATAGCGAATGAGCAGCTATTAAATTCCTAATGGGTAATGTAATCTCAAGAATTTAGACGTTTTACATATAATGACGACTAATCATAGTCAAAAAAAACCAAATCAGCTACACTATTTACCAAAATTTATCGTATAGACTGGCTATTTTTTAAATGGTCACTGAGAGAATGCTCAGCGCTAGATACTGAATGATATATCAATATGACTGTTACAGCATCTGTTGTGGCTCAAGACGTTACTATTTTAGCAAGTATTGGTGCGACTTATCACTACTTTAATTGTTTACGACGCATATTTAACTTTTATTACCTTTTATGACTGACCTAATAATTTTAGAGCCTAATATGACTATGACCATTACAAACAATCGCCTTCAGCATTTAGAGCACTGGTTGCAGCAAGTATTTGCTGGCAAAACATTCAATCTTGACAGTTTGCCAGGTGATGCTAGCGCGCGTCAGTATCATCGTCTTCAGCTGTTAGAAGGCAGTGATACGACAGCATCGCGTTATATTGTTATGGATTCTGCTGATGAACAAGACGCCATGCACCAGTTCATCAATGTTGCCAAATTGATGTCCCCAGCGATCAATGTACCCACGCTCATCGCACAAGATGTAGAAAAAGGCTTTTTAGTATTACAAGATTTTGGCGCGGTAGAGTTTGCCCATTTACTTGTCGGTGCAGTGCCTGCTCAAATTGATGAGCATTATCAGCTGGCAATGCAGACATTGATTGCGCTTCAAACTGTTCCGGTTGAGACTGCAAAGGCCCAACATCAATTGCCAGATTATGATGAGGAACTACTAAATCGCGAGATGGATCTATTTAGTGATTGGTTTATACCTTACATCGGTGTAGCCCTTGATAAAACATTGTGGGACAATCTAAAAGCGGCACTGATAAAACAAATTTTGCGCCAGCCTCAAGTTATCGTCCACCGTGATTATCACAGTCGCAATCTTATGCAAGACCAAGCGGATCACTCACGCTTGGGTGTGATCGATTTTCAAGATGCGGTCATAGGTGCTTATACTTATGATTTGGTGTCATTGATACGAGATGCTTATGTTGAGTGGTCAGAGCCTCAAATATCTGAATGGATTAGCGATTTTTGGCAGTTACAAAAGCAAGCAGCGCTCACCACAGCAGATAGTGTTGAGCAGTTTGAAAGTGATGTGAATATCATGGGTGTGCAGCGTCATCTAAAAGTGCTGGGAATATTTATCCGCTTGTCTGAGCGCGATGGCAAAGATCGCTATCTATCTGACATTCCTAAAGTCATGCGTGATTTGATCACCGAGTTAAACTGGTTGGCTGAGCATGGCAACGCTGACATTCAGCAAGCCGTTGTCCCTTTTAACCAATGGCTAGAAAGTGTTGTCTTGCCTGCTTATCAAGACACATTTTCTGCGATATGAGTGCGGTAATATAAGTATTGATAAATCGACACTGATAAATACAGACTACTTATGAGCTGTGGCTGAATATTTAGATCAAGAATTTACATAATACGATAAAAAGGAATATGCATGTCAATGTCATCTACCTCTAAGATTACCCAAGCAATGATTTTGGCTGCGGGTAAGGGGACACGCCTACGTCCATTAACGCTTGAAACCCCAAAGCCATTGGTTAAAGTGGGTGGGCAGCCGCTTATTGTTTGGCATATCAAAGCGTTGCATGCAGCAGGCATCACTGATATTACTATCAATGCGTCATGGCTTGCTGATAAGTTAATGGATACATTGGGCGATGGCTCTCAATATGGCGTCAACCTACATTGGTCCGTTGAAGAAGATGAACCGCTTGAGACAGCAGGTGGTATTTTTCAAGCATTGCAAGCAGGTCAGTTAAGAGATGAGCCCTTTATCTTAGTCAATTCTGACATTTGGACGACGTATGATTTTGGCCAGTTACGAGATTATGCATTGAGTGCTGACCAACAAGCGCATTTATTGTTGATTGACAATCCTGAGCACAATAATGGTGGTGATTTTGCGATTAATAACGGTCTGGCCAGCGAACAAGCAATTGGTGACGCAGACAAATATACATTTGCTGGTATCAGTGTCATCTCTCCCAGATTGATGGATGGTTTGGTGTCAGGACAGCCAGCAGCATTAGGGCCTTTATTAAGACAGGCAATGATAAAATTCCAAATCACTGCTGAAGTCATTACTGATAATTGGATCGATGTTGGTACGCCCGAACGCCTGACACAGGTAAATGAGTTCATTGATAGTAAAGGCGCTGACAATCATTTGGGCGCATAAACCCACTATCAAATAAAAATAGACCCATAAAAAAAGCAGCGTTGATTTCTCGACGCTGCTTTTTTATGGTTTTAGCAATTGTCATCAAACGCCCATTGCTAACTTGATTATTTGGGCAAATATAAAAACAACCAAAAACCCTGCCACATATAAACCAAAAAACCATAACCATTGTGACTGTTTTTTACTAAGCTTTTTCATAAAAACTCCTGATTAGCTCATGAACTGTGATTATCCTACATCAGTAGTAATAACCACAGCGTCAGTCTGACCTGTCATAAGTTGCTATTTACGATTAATACATTGGGTTGTGATCTGTTTTACCCTTAAACGTATAATAAGCAAAAGCGGTATAACTCAAAATAATCGGTAGCATAATGACCGCGCCAATTAACATAAAGGACAACGACGTATCAGCCGCCGCCGCATCATAAATGGTCATTTGATACGGTACGATATAAGGGAATATGGCAAAACAAACCCCAATATAGCCCATCAAAAATAATGCCACAGTCAATAAGAAAGGACGATACTCACGTTCCGTTTTTAAGTCTTTACGCATTAGGAAAAATAACAACAACGCAATAACAGGCATCGGTGCAAGATATAAAATACTTGGCAACATAAACCAGCCTTCGAGTGCATCAATGTCTGAAAAATACATGAACGCAGTCACGACAATCATGGCTACTACTAAGGCAGAAAGCAGCCAACCTGATACTTTACGTGCCCAAACTTGCAATGTATGCTCGGTTTTTATGATGAGCCATGTCGAGCCAAGCAGCGCATAGCCGATAATCATCGCAAACCCACAAACGATGGAGAAAGGTGTCAACCAGTCAAATGGACCACCTGTATAGAGACGGTTACTGGCTTCTAATCCTTGTACTAGCGCTCCAAGCATAATCCCTTGAGAGAACGTCGCAATGACCGAACCGACAAAAAAGAAAGTATCCCACACATGACGACGTGCTGATGATTTAAACCGGAACTCAAACGCGACGCCGCGCATAATGAGTCCAAACAGCATAGCAGTCACGGGCAAATAAAGCCCCGTCATGATGATACCGTAAGCAACTGGGAAGGCGGCAAATAAACCACCCCCGCCCAATACCAACCACGTTTCATTACCATCCCAAAATGGAGCGATTGAGTTCATCATGCGGCTGCGGTTTTTATCAGAACCTGCAAATGGAAACAAAATACCGCAGCCCAAATCAAAGCCATCGAGCAGTACATAAATAAAAACAGCAAGGACGATAAGTCCGCCCCAAATTAAGGGTAAGTCTAATACATCACCGAAGTTAAACATTAGCGTAACCCTCCATCATCGACATCATCAGCAGGCTTACTCATGTCTTCATCATTGTCTTTGGTATTTTCGCCTGCATTTTTATCACCACTCAAAGCCCGACCTTGCGCTTCTGTGACAGAATGCTCATAGAAGTTATCTTCTGATGGGTCTTCATAAGGCTTAGGCCCTTGCGCAATCAGTCGCAAAATATAAAAGCTGCCAGCGCCAAATACAAAAATGTACAATATGATAAAGCCAATGAGTGTCGTTGCGACTTGCTGTGCAGCGACTGGCGACATACTTTCAGCGGTACGAATAACGCCATATACTGTCCACGGTTGACGACCTGTTTCAGTCACAAACCAGCCTGCCAATATAGCGACAAACCCAAGCGGCGTCATCATCATCCATGCACGGTGAAACCAGACGCTATCAGGGCTAAATTGCTGCTTCTTAAAGTATTTATAAAGACTAAATAAGCCGACAAGTACCATTAACATACCAATAGCAACCATGATACGAAATGCCCAAAAGACAACAATAACGACAGGTTGATCTTCAGGTGCCCAGTTTTTTAGGCCTTTAACTTCGCCATCTAGTGAATGGGTAAGAATCAAGCCGGTCACATAAGGAATTTTTACTTCATATTTATTGGTTTGGTTTTCCTGATCAGGAATAGCGAATACACGCAAAGCAGCTCCGCGCTCATCCTCCCAAATACCTTCCATTGCTGCTACTTTGGCAGGTTGATGCTCTAGGGTATTTAGACCATGCTCATCGCCGATGAGTACTTGAGCCGGTGCCACAAAAATTGCCATAATCATCGCCATACCTAGCATGATACGACCATGACGACGGTGCTCAATATGTTTTTTAGATTGAAGATAGTAAGCACCGATACCACCAACGACAAAGGCGGTCGTTAAGAATGCGGCTGTCATCATATGAGCGTAGCGGTAAGGAAATGACGGGTTAAATATGATTTCAAGCCAGTCAGTAGGGTATAGCAACCCATCTGCGCCCATCATGAAACCTTGCGGTGTTTGCATAAAGCTATTGGCAGCCAAAATCCAAAATCCTGAAATCAGCGTACCAATAGCGACAATGGCAGTTGAGGCAAAATGCATGCGCTTACTAACGCGGCCCCAACCGAATAGCATAATGCCGAGGAAAGAAGCTTCCAAGAAAAACGCCGTCAACACTTCATAGGCAAGTAGTGGACCTAAGACGTTCCCCGCTTTATCAGAAAACACAGCCCAGTTGGTGCCGAACTGGTATGACATGACCACGCCCGATACCACACCTAAACCAAACACCACGGCAAATATTTTTACCCAGTGTTTATAGACTTCAGCATAAATAGGGTCGCCAGTTTTTAACCAACGGTATTCAAGCACCGTAAGCCAGCTGGCAAGTCCGATGGAAAAAGCGGGAAAGACGATATGGAAAGAGATAACGAAAGCGAACTGGATGCGTGCGAGTAAGAGCGCATCAAGCTGGTCAATCATAAACGTAGCGAACATAAATGGTTACCCTTATCTGTTACCTGAACAGCGCTAGCTTCCATAAAACGCTTAAGTAACTGTCCGTAATTGTCTGTAGACTAAAATGACAAGTATTACGGCAGTAGCTCAGTGTCGGCTAGCGAGCAACATTAGAGACAAAGTGCAGCTAGGCTAACAACTGTTTAGTTGGATTGAATAACTTACATCCTTATAAATTAATGTATTGTCGTACGGATTAATATCTTGCTATCGTGTATTAGAGATATATTATGCGCTTACCTAGATATACACGCAAGCTAAGCTATGTCATAGTTACATACCTAACAGTCATCTAAAAATACTAAAATCATCCTCAAAAACTTGAATAAATACCATTCAATAACAAGGGGTTACTAAATAGATAGTATGGTCAAAAATGTCTATAACTGATCACGAAATGATATTCGTACATCGTCACCAACTATTTTAATATTCATAACGATTTTTTCTTAGATAAAATACGGTTTCGCTAGAACAATTCTTTAAAATAATATTCGTATGGCATGCTTTATAGTCTGGCTCTCTTATTTTTTAATAAGTTGCTAGAGTTAAATCATTGTGAATAATCGACGATGTAATACAGATTGCCACTATTCTTGTAATTGTTTATGCAAAATGCGTCTCAAGGTCAAAATGGTTTGTGGATTGGTTTGAATACTATGGCCACCACTAATAATAGTCTCAGAAGTTGCCCCTTCTAGATGCGCACTGGTATAAGGGACAATGCCGTCTGACAAGCGTTCAGTCAATGCCTGGCTTATATCGCTATTAACCGTTACGGCAGCCACAAGAGGCTCAGCAGGTATTGCTGAGGTATTGGCAGCATTATTTGTATCATCGGTTGGATCTTCTTCTATGGCTTGTGAAAGATCCACTTTTGCACCATTTGGCTGCATTTGCGCCAAGCCTTGAGTGATATCGACATCATTATTGGCAATAATGGAATGATAGGTGACGCGATCGTTGATAGCAATGTCTTTAGTCAATTGTATAAAGGATGACTTATCGCTCAGCTGGCTGGCACCATTTTGTAAGTACAAAGCACCCAGTGGGTTTTGTGCTAATTCACCCTGAGTCGCAATCGTGGCCAAGTTATCCGTGACCGTTTTTACCAAGCCGACGGGTAGATAGACAATGCGACGTAGCGCCCGTGTAAACCAACGATCTGCATAATCGGTGCCGCGAAAAGGCGCGGATAAAAAGACAGCTGTATCCACTTGCGGTAATGCTTTAAGCTCAAACCGCTCTTGTAGCTTGTTTTCTGTAAAGGACGCTTTGAGAGCATCGCGAACCCTACGTTTTTCGCTACCAGACAATAAGTCTTCGTCATCCAACTTATCTAAGTTGTTGGCTAAGTTGTCATCGGAGAGCATCATACGAGCGATAAGAGCACCCATACTATGACTGATGATGACGCTATTTTCGCTAGCACGATTTTGGCTTTTAGGGTCAGTTTGCTGATAAGTAGTTTCAATCAAACGCTGAATTTGATAACGATTTTCCAAAATGGGCAGATTGGTTGGATAAAATATCTGCCAAACTTGGTAGTTATCACGCAGTTTGTCATCATTCAGAATATCGTTGGTCAGGTTCACCCATGTCGCCGGACTAGAGGCCAAGCCATGTAGCATAATTAACACGCGCTTGTCAGGATCATAAGGCTCAAGCATGAAGAGTTTGGGCAGCCTTTCTTCGGGTTGACGCGTTATCAAGTTTAAATAGCCGACGCCATCCAGCTGATTTTCAGACAGCCACAAGCCATAACCAGCAGAGAAGTTAGCCGCTAGAGGATAATCGTTATTTAAAAGGTTAACGCTTTCACTTCGGTACGGGTTATATAAGTGAATATCAAGCTTGCGACTGCTTAACACCTCCAGCACGCTATCACCACTTGGCTGAATCAATCCAGTTAATAATAAGTGTCCTGTAGGATAGATGCGTGTGCTTGGATCAGCGTTGTCTACGTTGCTATCACTCTTTTCATTCGCCAATCGACCTGATAATGAGGATACCAATAGCTGACGGATCGTCGTGGTATAGCGATCGTCTAATGACGCCACTAAGCTGATACCCAATCCTGGACGCTTGCTAATGGAGTTAAGGCCTGAGAGGCGTAACTCATAAGTGGATACTAGGTCTGCTAAAGCAGAGGTTTGCTTGTGTGCATTCTGTAGATAGTTATTTTCGTTTGGCAAATAGATACCAAGATCATAGTCATCAACTTGCACTTTCATGACTTTGACTTGATCAACCGTCTTTCCTTTTAGCGGAGAAGGATTGGCGATAGCGGCTTGTTTATCATTAATAAGATTGGTGGCGGTTGTTGGTAGGTAGTCTACCTTAACATCACCCATTCGCTTCTCTGAGCCGTTGGTCGATCGATAAAGCTGGGTAATAACATCGTTACTGGCAGCGTTATAGATATCTTGGGTTTGAATGTCGATATCACTTGGAATACGGTTTGGCGTATAGGCATTCTTTTCTTGGTCAGCGCCTTCAAAGTCATGTGTCAAACTGTCATAAAACAAATAGGTATAACTTGACTTGATGGCGTCAAATAGACGAGCTTGATAATCGGTCACACAGCGACTGGTGTTCTGTTCTTGAGACTGAGATTCAGCTTCGCTCAAAGGAGCATTGGCATAATAAGGGTCAAGCGGGGGACGAGCAAGCGCATTGCGACAATCCTGAGAGTCGGCAAGCTGACGTGCTTTTGCATAATGTAGTTCTGCAAAAATCGCTAGGGCAGAGCGGTAGTGTTGATTTAGAATACTATCGGTAAGCTGAGTCAAGCATAAGTCAAATTGCTGCATACAGGCTTGTTCATTGAGACCTGCTGATAATAATGCTGAGGCTGTGTCACTGCTTAGATTTTTACCTGTGACAATATTGCCGCGCTGTGCGGTGATGGTCTTCGCTGATGTTTGTTTATTCACTGACACCGTGCTACAGGCAGGCAAAAGCGCGACCACGGCTATCAAAGCGACTGACATGATGGTTAGAGGCTGCTTATTAGTGTGCGCCACCATATTTTTGATAGAGCGAACGAAAGTCATAGGTCAGTCCAATAAACGTCAGTCATGAGGATGCGATTACTTCAGAATATAATGATAAGAATGAGTGTAGCGTAACTTCTAGAATTAAACTATTTTATTTAAGCTTGATAACTTAATTCTATTTTTTAGAGTAGACAGTCAAATTATTGTTATTATTTGAATTTAGATAATCAAATATAATATGTATAAAAATAAAGGAATAAGTAAAGAAAATATAGACGAAAGGGGATTTTACAGTCATAAAAAAGCACCATCGTTTTATATCAACTTACTATCGACATAAAATAATGGCGCTCAATATCAAGCCTAGATTATATAGGGTTATCAGACATTTGGTTTAACATTGATGTCAGGAGCAGGAATATCCCAAATATAGAACTTACCTTCTTCTACCAGCTTAATTTGTTGAGGAATGATGGTATTGTTTGGATTTTCTCCAGCAAGACGACGCAAACGCTGCAATGCATTATCACGACGATCACTTAGTACATCTGACTGTGCCAAGCTTTGCTCTGCTTCTGTGTACCCCAAAGACACCGCTTTATCCAGATATTTTTGACCTTCTTTGAATCCACCGCCTTCTGACAACATCATGCCGTATAAAAAGTTAGCTTCACCACTATCAGGTTGAATTTTGATAGCGCGATCAACATATTTTCCGCCACGTATGGTGTAATCCGAGCCTAAATCTAGGTTACGTCCCATACCGTTTAGTTTGGCAGCACGAAGCAAGACATCGTAAGAAGCATTTGGCGATTGGGCATAAGGCTCGATCCATTCAGTCAATACTTTAATTTTTTCACGAGTATTATAGCGCTGGGTGCGATTAGGAAAGTTTGGTGGGTAATGACGCGCATTGGGTGACGCTTCTGCGATGAAAGCATCAAGCAGACTCACATCTAGTTTATCTGTACCAAGACCCTTTTGTTGAGGAATCAGTACAGTAGTGACAAAGCTGACGTCAGACAGTTGTACTTGCGGTGTTGGAATATTAGGAAGCTGACCGCCACGAAGGTCAATGCCCGCTGCGACCATTGGACTTGGCGTGTATACGCGAGTAGTAGTATTGCCTGTCAATTCAGAGTCGGCAACTCCTGCAGCCGTCGCTGGTCTTGGTGTAGTACTGCTACTCATTGGTGGATTATTTTGTTGGACACTGTTCTGTTGGACGGTATTTTGTTGATTATTATTTTGCTGAGCAGTATTCAGCGGCATGGTAGTAGCTACAGCGTCCATTGATGTGTCTGGTTGAGGGGCTGTTTGTGTGTCAGGTGCCGTGGCACTGACAGTAGCGTTGGGCCGTGCAAGACGAATGACTCGTTTGCTTGAGTCCATAGCACTAGGTACAGAGGTACTGGTCGCAGACACAGCAGCGGTATCCGTTTCAGCAGCATTAACAGGTGCTGATAGCATCATTGCACAAGCAGCCGCTAGTGCTGTCAAGGTAGCAAGCTTAGGTGACTTGGCTGGCAAGCGGCTAGAGAGAGTCGATTGGTGGTTGGCTTTCATAAAAATCGTTACCTTAATTATTCATGGTTGAGCAAATGGATGGCAATTGGGTTATGTCTGTGAGGCAAAATCGTACAAATTTTTAATACCCTACCAAATTAAACTCAACGCTATCAGTAGTAGGATTGTTAATGGTGAAAATTAACCAAGTTGGGGTCTATCGCTAACACTATACATTGCTAATCGTGCTTACTATATTAACGACGATAAAAGCTATCTAAACGTTACAAATGATAAGCAGTGGCTTTCATGCGATTCGCCATCCAGCGCATGGTCTGACGAACGGGTGGTGGTAATGCTGCACCGCCACTTGTCAGTGCTAACTCACGATGGTGCAACTCTTCAAGGTCCATCTGGGCCAGTATCTCTTTTGAGCGCTGATCGTGTTCAGGCAACTGCTTGATATGATCTTGTAGGTGTTCACTTACTTGTGCTTCTGTTTCAGCGACAAACCCCAAACTGAACTCATTAGAGATGGCGCCTGCCACCGCTCCAAGGCCAAAGGACATGCCATACCATAATGGCGTAAAGACACTGGGATGACTGCCCAATTCATTTAGACGAGTCTCACACCAAACCAGATGATCGACTTCTTCTTCGGCTGAGTGTTGCATGGCTTGTTTGACGCCTTCGTCTTTGGCAGTAAACGCTTGCCCATGATATAGCCCTTGCGCACAGACTTCGCCTGTATGATTAATACGCATCAAACCTGCGACATGGCGTGCTTCTGTGATCGTAAGCTCAGGAATATCATCACTGCTTACAGGTAATGGACGGGTACTAGGATTGGAATTGGGCACGACAGCTCGTAATGCCTTGTCGACCCCAAGTAATAAATGATCGATTTTGGATAAGGGACGCGGGGCCATGATTCACTCCTGATGGCTTAAAGTACTGTAAGGCTTAAAGTAATATAAATACATTCTATCGATAAGGTGTCACCAATAAAATAGAATTATCTGCTTCTTTTTTGGGATGATTCTAATCATGATGGCATGTTTTTTACTATAGCAAATAATCAAAATTATCAGCACGAATATTTCAGCACAAATATTAGTGCCTTCACAATCACAATTTACTCATGCAACAGAAATGATGCTTATTTGTATGTCTCAGGGATACAAGCTTTTCATCTCTCACTTTAATATTATGAGCTGACCACATCATTTGTTTGAATGACGGCATCTTTGATGTGTTTGTTGAGCTTGACATACAAAAACGCACCAAAGGCAATGTTCAGTAAGCCTGTCACTAAGAAAAGCTGCGGTAATGTTAAGCCCAAGGCGTTCAAAATAACAATCGCAAAAATGGCTGAGGTCACCATAAAGATGGCATTAAATATGTTATTTGCACCTACAATACGAGCACGATGGCTTTTAGGGGCATATGCTTGCATAGAAGCATATAAAGGTACGATATACAAACCACCACTAAACCCCAAAAAGAACAGGTCTGCAAACACACGCCAGCTACCATTGAGTCCAAATAAATCGCGAATACCGAGTAAAGCGCTATTATTAACATCAATATTCAGACTTGAAAGCGAAAAATACAAATCAATGGCGAAAATACTGAGACCTGCAATGCCAAAAGGCAGTAGACGTAGACTGACCTGATTTTTGGTCAATGATTTACACAATAGTGAACCAATTGAAACGCCGACAGAAAACAGGGTTAATAAGAAAATAACCACTGACTCATCGCCTTGCAAAATGACCTTGCTAAACTCTGGGGTTTGCGTCAAAAATGTGGCCCCATAAAACCAAAACCAGCTATTACCAAGGATGACAAAGAATAAAAAAGGCAATGAGTATAAATAGCGAATCGTTGATAAGCTGGTGGTGATGATGTTCCAGTTGATGTTTAGATTGGGCTGCATCGCAGGCATGGTAGGAATATATCGCGCAGCCAAATAACCCAGAACAGCGACAATCAATACAGTGACGCTAATCCAGTATAGCGATTGTGATAGCTGAGTTAACACACCCGCGATAATCATGCCCAAAAGAATGGCAAGCGATGTACCCATTTGAAACAGCCCATTGGCGCCAACTAACTCATCTTCTTTCATCGCTTGTGGCAAATAGGCGTACTTAATTGGTCCAAAAAAAGTCGAATGTGTACCCATTAAAAACAGCGCCACAAATAACAGCGCATACCACTCAAAAACGAAGCCAACCGCAGCAATTGCCATAATCACTAACTCCAACAATTTAATAAATTGCGTGAGTTTTGACTTTTCGAACTTATCGGCAATTTGTCCCGCCAGTGCTGAAAATAAAAAATAGGGCAAAATAAATAACATAGCGGCCAAGTTATTTAAAATGCTTACTTCCATTCCTAACTGACTAGCAGCGGTATAGGTCAGAACCAGTATGAGTGCTTGTTTAAAAATGTTGTCATTAAACGCGCCCAAAAATTGGGTAAAAAACATAGCGTTAAAACGGCGATGCTTAAACAGTTGAAACTGATTTGCCATGGAGGTTCCTGCAGATAGGTCGCGGCTGATTGAGTGAAAAAACGTCAAACATAATTTTTGAGATAAAGTTAATTATCAATATTATCAAAAACTTATTTGAATGTAGCATAGGTTTTGTCAATATTAGGAAGTATAATAGCAAGGCTTTAGAAAAAATACATGCAGCCTATGCTATGATTTCATAATTAACTAAGTTATGATTTGTAAATTTCGCATCGTTGCATTATAAAGTGTGAGTGATACTAAAGGTTCACTATTACCCAATTTTAACTCTTATTAAGTACAAAACAAGACTAAAGTCTGTCTTTTAAGCTATCATTATCCAAGTTAGGTAAGATAGTCACCATCATTTTCATCAACTGCTTGACGTTTATCCACCGGTAAGACTTGGCGATTATTGTCGCTAATAATATTGTGCCGCGTGAGGTGATAGGAACCGAACATGAAACATCAGCCTTCAACGCCATCGCGCAACGTATCAATCATGCAGCGTGTTATTGTCAACACACAGGATGATATTAGCAACCACAGCCATCAAGAGAATTTTCAAAAGACGATGAACGATACGCATAATAATGTCCCACGTATTTATTTTAGACGTTCCGCACTTTTTACAGCATTAGCAACCAGCCTAGTCGGCTTTGGAATTGTGCCTATAGCATTTGCTGATACCACAGATAGTACAACAATTGATAATCAATCTATTACTGATCAAGCCATGGCTGATAAAGCATCCAGCTTAGTAGAAGGCAACACTGAGCAAGAGAATGATCAGCTTAATATGGCTTTAGATGCATTACGCCTAAAGAAGGCAGTAGAACAAGGCATCATCGAGCAATCTGTATTGGATGATTACGCCGAACAAAGTCTCGGTGCCAAAAAATCAGATTCAAAAACTGAAACCACGCAAAACCCAAATACTCAGTCTCCAAACACGTCTAACTCTCAGACGAATATGAATTATGCAGAAAATGTGGATAGCAATCTTGATCTGTCTGACAATGCCAATGACGATTTAGCACAACAAGCCGCAACGATACAACAACAGGGTTATCAGATGATGACACCTGAGCAGATTGATCGTGAGCTGGCTGCGATGGATCTACAAAATACACAAGACATTGATGATATAAACAATAGTAATAGCCTTAACAATAAGAGCAATACTATCAGCAGCAATGACAGTGATTTTGATGGACCAATTGCAACGTTGGCAGATACTACTCCGCCAATTGGCTTAGATGCGGAACTGGATGCGAACAGTCTGCCCATACCTAATAACCTCGATACATTAGGTCGAAATGAGACAGCAGCTGAGCAAGCCGAAACGTCTGAGGTTATGTCGCGCCCGATCGATGTAAGCGATGCTGTCAGTAGTAGAGATGAGGAAGGAACGAGTGAAGGTATCGTTGCAGCAGGTGGTGTCACTGGTGCAGAGAGCACCTCATCATCAGATATTATAAATCCTGATGATTACTTGCCAGATTATCAAACAGAAGATCAGGCGATTAGCCAAAGCATCGAGCAAGCGGACAAACCCAAGCCTTTAGCTCGTAACAGAGGAAATATCGTCAAACGCCTTTATAACCGTTTGTTTAATAGTGGTGCCATAACATTACCACACGTAGACACCACGATTTATATGAGTCAAGCAGCGCCTGATGGTACGGTGGATAACACATCAAAAGTAGTCAAGGCAGATAATGATATTCAGCCTATGAAAAACATCAAAGCAGCGCTTGATGATACAACCGTACAATCAGTGGTCGACTTTACAGCCGCCTTGCCTCGATTACGCGAAACAGCGTTAGATGCTGCCAAAGCTGTTGGATATTATGATGTTACCTTGCGTTTACGCCAGCCCAATGCCGATACGATAGATGTCATTATCGATGAATTGGGCGAACCTGTGCGCGTGGATAGTCGCATTGTTGAGATTCGCGGTGAAGGCCGTGAACAAAAAGAGTTTATTGAGTTTGAAAAAGAGCTGCCCCCACAAGAAGGCGATATTTTTAATCATCGTGTGTATCAAAACAGCAAAGCTGCGCTTGAGTCGCTGAGCAATACCTATGGGTATTTTGATCAATATTGGTTGAACAAGTCTGTCGATATTATCTTGCCTGATAATACAGCAGATATCTCTTTAATCTACAATACTGGCGATCGTTATGAGTTTGATGATGTAGTGTTCTTTACATATGATGCAGAAACGAACACGCTGACTCAAGATCCAGATAAGCTGCCTGTCGAATTGTCATTATTACAGCAGCTGTTTGAATTCAAGCCTGGCGATCCGTTTTATCGTCCAGATGTGACTAAGTTCAGCAACGATTTGTCAGCCACACGTTACTTTAATACGGTCAACGTCGAATCAATACTGCCGCCAAATGAACGCAGTGAAGCCAGCACATTGGCATTTAGCAATGCGCCAAACACCGATAATGAAACACTAGATGGTGATATCAATAGTGATGGGACAACAAGCGCTGTCGCTATAAATGCTGATAATGCCAATGGTGCAGAAACCTTAACAGCAGCCAATAATTCGCGTAATATCAGCCAAGACAATGCCAGCACTTCTGTTGATTCGGATGAGGTTGGCACAGCAAGCCAAAGCGATACTAGTGCCAACAGTGGCGATACAGTGAACCCAGCTGATATTGCTACCCTCGAGTTTGAGGCGGATGAAGAAACACTAGACAAACTGCAAGCCATTAGACGAAAAGCAGAACGCTTGAGCAACTTACCAGATGATCGTGTATTAGATGAAAAAGATCAAGAAGCGCAGAATCTGTTAGGCAAAATCAGTGATTCAATCAGTAATGTGGCTCAAAAAATATTCCCTGATGAAAAAAGTATTCTTGCAGATGAAAATTTTGTGCCACCAACACTAGCAGGACGCAAAACCCCGCAAGATGTCGTAGAAAGCAAAAAAGTACCGCTGTATGTTTTCGTATCTTCCAGTAAGCCTCGGGATGCTCAAGTTGGTCTTGGTTATGGCACAGATACAGGCGTACGAGCAACGGCAAAAATAGATTATAACTTATTGAACCGTCAAGGTTATCAGGCGGGAGCAGAAACTGAAGTCTCAAGAATTAATAAAAATATAGGCGTTTACGCCAGTCGACCTTGGAAGCATCCACTCAATGACAAGTTGGAAGGACGCCTCACGTATGAAGAAGAGGTAATCGATCAAGGCGAAGGTAACTTTGATCTATCTACTCGCACACTAAAAGCAGCATTGAACCGCAATATCCGTCGTGAAGAAGGCTGGAATAGTAGCTACTCTGTGCGTTATCGTTTGGATGAGCTTGAAACAGGCGTTGATGATACTAAGTTGGACGATCTTCCAATACGTTTTACTTCTTCTAGCCCTAAGCAAAAAGCATTGCTATTTGGCTATGGTATTAATAAAACCAGTGTTGATAATGCGACCAATCCAACGCGTGGTATACGCCAGTATTACTCACTTGAAGCTGGAACAGAGAGCGCCTTTAGTGATACTGATTTGGCAATCGCGCGTGCAGGGGTCAGTGGTATTTATAGCTTTGGCGAAGACAAAAAGCATCAGGTACTAGGTAGTCTAAACACAGGCTACATTTGGGCGGATGATTTTTATGATGTGCCTTATAAACTTCGCTTCTTTGCAGGTGGCGATCAGAGTATCCGAGGCTACGACTATGAAAGTTTATCTCCGATTGATAAAGGCTATCTAACGGGGGGACAGATTCTCGCAGTGGGTAGTGCAGAGTACAATTATGAATTCAGACCTGGCTTTCGTGGTGCATTTTTCACTGATGTAGGTAATGCCTATGACAAGAATTTTGATACTGAGACAAAAGTTGGTGTTGGTGTTGGGGTTCGCTGGGCATCACCCATTGGCGTGGTCAGAGTCGATGTGGCAGCTGGGGTGACAGAAGATAGCATCCCAGTCAGGCTGCATTTCTTTATTGGCTCGCCCTTATAATTGGATTTAGTGGTTTTTTTATTTATCGTGCCAATTGCTGGTAATCATTCTTTAACGTAGTTGAGTGTCATGCTGACAAATAATACCCCGCCTAATAACTCACCAGATGAAGATCCAGCACAGCGCGATGCTCGTGCAGTCAAACGTTGGTATCCGCTGTCTTTTTTACTCAAGCTACTGGTGCTGATCTTAATCGTATTAGTGATTATGTTTGCGGTCTTCTTCTATGCGGTAGGCACCGATTCAGGTACCAAATTTGTATTAGACAAAATCAGTGCCGAGACAGGAATCAAGTTTAAGTACGGGCGCGGTAACTTACGTGATGGTATTTGGATTACGGACATCGATATCGACGCGACTGAAGATCTTGAAATACTGATCGATAAAGCCTATGTCAAGATTGGTTGGCGTGCTGTGTTTGCCAAAGAAGTGCATTTGCGTGATGCAGACATACAAACCATTGAGATTCTCAATAATAAGCCGCCAACAGGCGAGCCGTTCGACTATAAGACCTTGCAGTTGCCAGTGAACTTGCGTTTTGATCAAGCTAACATTAAAAAAGTTATCTATAAGCAAGTGACTAAAGACCCCATTATTGTTCATGATATTGCTGCCCGTGATTTGACATGGGTGGGTAGTAAGGTGACGGTTGGACGTGGTGATTTACGCTATGGCGATATAGTTAAAATCAGTGCATTGCAAGGTGATATTGATTTACAAGGTGATTATCCGCTGGACTTGAGTGCCATTGCAGAAGTCAGTGCCTTAGAAAAAGCCTATATCGACCCGCTCAATATTACGGCAACAGGAACGCTAAAACGTACAGTCGGTAAAGTACGTAGCCGCTATAATGATAGTGATGTTAGCGGTGATTTTGTTGTGCAAGGACTGGATACTGATTCGCCGTTTCAGGCAAAATTGCAGTGGGATGATATTTTAATTCCCTATGCCGAAGATCAGAACATTCGTCTAAAAAGTGGTAGAGCAACTGCAACAGGGGTTGTCTCAGAAATACGCTTGCGAATCAATACTGAGCTAACAGCAAAAGACATTCCGTCTGGTCACTATCAAGGTCGCGGTATTATCGCAAACAGTCAGTTACGTATTGATCGCTTGGATGCTGAAGTTCCTGCTGGTCATTTGATATTGCAGGGTATTTTAGATTGGCAGAACAGCTTTGATGCAAAACTGCGAGCGACTGGTAGCAATTTCGATATTCGTAAAGCCATTCCGAATGAATATGCCGACTTTAAAGCGTATGCACCGCAAAAGCTTAACGGTAGACTGTCATTGCATTATCAGCTTCAGAATACCTCTGGTAATACACAGATTGATGCAGATTTGCGTCAACGAGATGGTGAGCACCTTAATGCCAATATAGTCGCTGGTAAGACATCAGCGAAATCTAAGCAAGCTGCGCCTTGGTACATTGATGCAAGATGGGAGAACCTCATCCGTCGAAATGTGCCCAATATCGGCAACATTGACAGTCCAAGCGGACAAGCAAATGTCATTGTTCAGGGGTCACGACTCTCCGTCGATGGCAAGGCAGTTATCAATGAATTGAACGCTGCACCCAAAGGAAACTATGATGTTCGCCTGCGTAAAGCTGGAGATGTTATTGATATCAACCGTCTTAACTATACAGGTATAGTGGGCGATTTATCAGGTACTGGACAGATTCAGCTGGCAAACAAACGCCGCCCATTATCATGGCAAGTTGATGCGCGTACCAATGGACTATTGCCCAAACAGTATCGCAGTGATTTACCGCTTGAGCGTTTGACTGGTAACATCAGTGCGCGTGGTCGTCTATTGAATATTACTAAAGGCGGCGTAAGTGGTCAGCGCCATATTGTTACTTTAAACAATACGGATTTGCAGGCACAGCTTGATGCCACGCAAGATAGCCGTACTATTGGCATAACAGGTGGCGGTGATGCCAGTGTCGATATCGTCAATGGTGAGCTATCTGTCTTTGATGCAAGATTTAATGGACAGATTGATACGGCAGATGTACCGAAAGGACGCCTTGTTATCGATGCGGCAGGTACACCAAATCTTATCAGCATCCGCAAAGTCACTTACAATGGTGAAGCAGGGGCTGTGAATGCCAAAGGCGTTATCGATTTGCGCAAAAATATTGGCTGGACCATTGATGGACGCTTCGATCAGTTTAACTTGGGCTATTTCTTACCTAATAACCCAGCAATCATTACGGGTGATCTAAAAACCAGTGGTGAATGGCAAACTGCGCCCAAAAACCAAGCAAATGCGGCGGGCAAGTTGCAGCGCTTTGCAGTCAATTTCGATGGCATACTAGATGCAGAGCAACTACCAGCAGGCAAGTTGACCGTTGATGCTAGCGGTGATGCGCAATTGATTCGTATCAAACGTCTGCGTCATGTAGGCGCAGCAGGCAGTATTGACGCCAAAGGCACCGTAGATGTGCGTCAAGGTATTGCTTGGGATATTGATGCGGTAATGGATCGCTTTAACCTAGGATATTTCTTAAAAGACACGCCAAGTCTTATCACGGGTACCATCAATACTGACGGTCGTTGGAGTGATACGCAGCAAACCATCAATGTTGATCAGATTGATCTTAGAGGTATGCTAAAAGGCCAGACGCTGAGTGCCAAAGGCAGCTTAGCAGCAAAAATGCGTCTGCCAAAAGACTTAGCAAGCTATTTCAAACGTCTTCAAACACAAGACGCCCAAGCACAATATAGACAAGTCAATGCCTTGATTGATAGTTTAAATGCGGACAATCTAGTACTGCGCTGGGGTGATAATTACATTACAGCAAATGGTAATGCCAAGCAGTTACAAGCAAAAATCAATATTACCAGTTTGGATCAGCTTTCAGATAAGCTGACAGGTAAAGTCACAGGCGGTGCGACTTTAGCGCAGCCAGCAGGACAGGCGTTACCAACCATTTATATTGATTTGGTAGGTGAGCGTCTTGCACTGCCAGGTTTTGTCTTACGTCAAGGACGCGTGCGCGGCAAGCTGGTCAACTTGGCAAATAGTCCAAGCCAATTGATTATCACGGCTGAAGGTTTAGATGCGGCTGGTCAAAGCTTTAAGCGCCTCAATGTTACCTTCAATGGTACTGAGCAGGCACATGTCGTCGATCTTGGCGTTGCCAATGAGCAACTTGATATCAATGCAAGGCTTAAGGGCGGTTTTGATCGTAATAACCTTAGCTGGTCTGGTGTGATTGGTCGAGGCCGTATCAAGTCCAAATACGCAACCTTAAACCAGTTACAGCCAGCACAACTGATTGTGAATTTACCTAATAACCAGAACGGTAAAAACAATGACCTAAAAGTGCAGCTGGCAGCCCATTGTTGGCAAGCTTCTGACCAAACGGGTAAGCTGTGCTTACGCGAAAACTTAGTGGCATCGCCAGATAAAGGTGAAGTCAATGTCGCTTTGCAAAATCTAGATACGTCATTATTCTCCGTCTTTTTACCTAATGATATCGATTGGCAAGCCAAGATCAACGGTAAAGCTATTGTTGGCTGGCAAAAAGGTCGACCACCGAGCATCAATACAACACTATACTCAGATAATGGCAAAATCGGCTTAATCCAAGATGGTGATAGCACACCTGTCTCCTTACCTTACAAGCGTGTGTCACTTATTGCTTTATCAGTTCCTGAGGGTATCAAGCTACGTACTGACATCAATACGGGCCGCGGCGCTCGCGGCTACGCTGAAGTCGTGGTTGACCCATATAAAGCGCCTAAGCCAATCTCTGGTGCACTGGTGCTAAATGAGCTTAACTTAGCGGTATTTAAACCTTTCTTACCAGGTATGCGAGTACTTGAGGGCAATATCACGATGGCAGGTGGGCTTGGCGGTACATTAGATACACCGCAGTTTTACGGTGATGTAAAGCTTGCTAATGGTCGTATCGCGATGCTCGATTTGCCAGTGAATTTGACTAATATAAATACTGAGGCCAAAATTCGCGGCACACAGGCAACCATTGATGGCTCGTTTAAAAGTGGTACTGGTAATGGCACTTTAACAGGGACAGTTAATTGGCAACAAAAACTACAAGCCAAATTGAGTATCGTTGGAGAGCGTTTGGTAATCACGCAGCCACCGTTACTGGTCGCTGAGATTAATCCTGATATTGATATTATCGTACGTCCAACTGATCGTTATGTTGATATTAAAGGCGCTGTCACTGTGCCTTCAGCGACTATTCGTCCACCAGAAGCCAGTGAAGATATCATTACACAAACCGAAGATGCCGTTGTACTTGATCGTCGTTTGATTGGTAATATTAATGACGTATTGGCTGTCTCTAAACCTTGGTCCATCAATGCTGATGTTGGTGTCGATTTGGGTGATGATATCAACTTCCGTGGTTTTGGTGCCGTTATTCCATTGGCAGGCGCGATTAATATCACTCAATCTGGTACGGGTGTCATGCGTGCAAGGGGTGTGGTACAAGTATCACGTCGTACCAGTGTTGGTATCTTTGGTCAGAATTTGGACCTTAACTATGGCCAAGTACGCTTCAATGGCGATGTCATGAAGCCCAATCTTAGTATTGAAGCCGTTAAAGAGATCAGTGGTAAGACTGTGGGTGTACGTGTCAAAGGCAGTACTGAAAGTCCAAATATTGTTGTCTTTAATAATGCAGGTTTAACCCAGCAGCAAGCGATGAATGCTCTAGTAACTGGTCGAATTGATAATAGAAGCGCCACACAGATCAGTGAGCAAGGATTTAAGTCGCAAGTTACCAACAATTTGGCAGCAGCTGGATTGAATTTTGGTTTGGGTGGTACGCGTAACTTAACCAATCAAATTGGACAAGCTTTTGGTTTCCAAAGCCTGACAGTCGATGCCTCAGGTAGCAGTGAGGATACCAATGTCAACGTAACAGGTTATGTGTCTCCCGATCTATATATTCGCTATGGTGTCGGTGTGTTCAATGCACAAAATAGCCTGTCGGTTCGTTACCAGCTGACTCGTCGTATCTATGTCGAAGCGACTTCAGCGGTAGAAAACGTAGTCGATGTGGTGTATAGCTGGCAGTTTTAGAGTCTGGGTTTAAAAGACTGTAATGATGACGATATAATTTAGAACCAACAAAAAACGCCTTTTAATGAAGGCGTTTTTTTATAATTAATCCGACGTTGAAACCAATAAATTTATTTGGTTAAAATAAGGCGGTTGTTGCGTGTTAGGCGCAAACGATACTCTTCACCTTCATGCTCGATTCTTACTTCTTTGGTTAAGGCAAAAAGGTGTTGTGATTGTAGCGTTGGTAGACGGTTTTCACGGCAATTTAAATAACGAGAGATGACCATACTCATGGCAAATTCCTTTTGATAAAAAGTGGCTGAATAAATTAATAGCTGAATAAATCAATAATAGTGTGACTGCCTTTTAACGATAATAATTATCATTTACATTTGGTTATTTTGCAAGTCAATTTATAAAATAAAATGCAGTTATTATGTAAACTTATCTTAACCGATACACATAAAGTATTTTTATCAAGCATTTTTTATAAAAATAATTATCATAATCAATAGTTTAACGACTAAAGAAACAGTTTTTACTCAGCTTAGTCAGAAAGCGCAAAAGTCACGATAACAGTAGAAATGGAATACTATGTCAAGTAAAGCAAATAAAAACCGAGAAAGTCAAAAAGCCATCGTAAACGTAGCAGTGGCAGTCATTCATCACAAAGACCAGTATTTACTAGGATTTAGAGATGCAGCTCAACACCAAGGCAACCGTTATGAGTTTGTAGGTGGCAAGATAGACAACAATGAAAGCGGAGAGCAAGCAGTCATTCGAGAGGTTGCTGAAGAGACTGGTATCGCCATCCAAGATAACACTATCGTCAAACTTGGCCGGCTGCATCACGACTATGGCGATAAGCAAGTGAGCTTGCAGGTTTATAAGATTGAACTAACCACGGCGCAGTATGAGCAGCACAAGCATTGTCAATATGGATTAGAAGGTCAGGCACTGGTATGGGTAAATAAACGTGATTTGTTAACAGAGCAATATCCTTTACCAGCCGCCAATAAGACCATTCTTGAATGGTTAAGCGTACCAACAACCATCGCAATTACCTATCCGTTAACACATTTCAAGACGCATTCTGATCCAAGATCAGCTTGGCTACAATATCATCAAGAAAACCTAGCCTCAAAGAGCTGGGTATATATGCGAGTAAAAGACGCGATGTCGGAGGATATAGTCGGGCGCTTGATGCGTCAACGTCCAGATATCTCAGTCATTGTCTCTCATGATGCTGATTATTCATTTCTGATGAGTAAAGATTTGGTTGTTGAAAATAAACATACTTCTGAGCAAATAGTTGCTCATCACTTAACGCATACTACATTAATGCAATGGTTCGACAGTATTCAAGACAGTAGTGCATCTACTCAGCTTATTTCGCATACGCATCCATTGTTCGTCAGCTGTCATGATGCTGCCAGTATTAATGCAGCCAATCACCTTGCCAGCACCCGTCTACAGCAACAATTACCACCAGTAATTGGCGCTTTTTTATCACCTATATTGATGACTCAAACACACCCTCATGCTGAGCCGCTCGGTTGGGAGACATGGTCAAGTTTGGCACAATTGGCTGATATGCCTATCATCGGTCTAGGCGGTTTATCACCTGCAATGATTGATCAAGCTTTAACGTATGGTGGTATCAGTGTGGCTGGCATCCGGCAGTTCTACTAATTTCAAAGTCTAAAAAATATTTCATAATACTAACTTCTCATTTTTAATTAACTATTCAGATCTCAATATAACGTTGTTTAAGACTGTTGCTTATTAGAAAATCCTATTTTAAATAACGGATTTTTAACATATTTATCTGCTAAGTAACTATGTGTTTATTCCATAGCATAAACACATAGTTACTTACAAACCGTTGCTTTTTCCTACATTGCGACACTGTTTTAACTGCTCATCTGTCCTTAATATAAACTACCTAAACAAAGCGCCTTTGTAGTACTTCTACTAAGTCAAATGTTCACACAAACGTTTTATTACTATTTTGATGACTTGTAATTTTTATAATATTCATACGCTTACTGGATATATTTTCCAATATGAGCGACAAATAAGATACTAAATATAATTAATGACGTATAAGACACTTTAACTAACATTATTAACAATGGTACCCATATGAAAACCAATAAGTTACCTAAATCAGCATGGCCTGATTCACAGGAAGCTGGTTCTCAGTCTCAGCAGGCTAGCCAGTCGAGCCGCTATTATCAAAAAGATAATAACGCTCAGACCAGCTATGCGAGCAACGATTCTAGCTATAACCATGCTAGTTCGAACGATGATTATTCTCATCCTTTAGCTGACAATGTATCTGAGCAAGACGGCTATTTTGGATATAAAAGTGCTAAGCAGACGAAAGACCCCATTGCGACTAATCGTGGCAGTATAACGAATGATAAGATCAATGGAGATTTCGAGATGCTCAATAACTACAAGCAGCCGCAGAAGTTAAGTAAAAAAGAACCATTGATGTCAAAGTTTGTAGAAGAACAAGAGAACAACTTAACAGAGGATCTGGGACAAGATGTTGATTCATTATCCCCAAAAATTACTTCATATAAAGAAATACCGGAGCGCGTATTCATGAATGGATTGATCAAGCACACAGGTATTGCTTTAGCGATTATCATACCTTTAGCTGCGTTTTCAGCTTATGCTGCAACACCGCCAACAAATAATGCTGCTAAAGCAAATGTAGCGGCAAATACAATGGCGAAAGAGAATATATCAATTAAGCCTGATGCGATCATACACAAGCCTGCTAGTACGCCAACCACAGTCGATAGTGTGGATCTAAAAAAATACTCAGGTACTTGGTATGAAATAGGTCGCTTGCCTATGTATTTCCAGCGTAAGTGTGCTGGTGACGTTACAGCGAACTATACCGAAAAGACAGATGGCTCAGGCATTGTAGTTACTAATAAATGTATGGGTGAAGAGGGCTCTGAGATCACAGCTGAAGGTTTAGCCAAACCAGCAGATGATACTGGTAGTAAATTAAAAGTGACCTTTTTGCCATCTTGGATTCGTTGGTTACCAGTTGGCCGTGCCGACTATTGGGTGTTAGCACGTGATCCTGATTATAAGACCGCACTGGTTGGGACACCTGATAAAGACTATTTGTGGTTGTTGGCTCGTTCGCCAAATATCAGTCAAGAAACCTACGCTAAGTATCGTCAAATTGCGCAACAGCAAGGGTATGATTTGAAAGAGTTTAAATTAACACCGCAGACAAACCAAACCACTCGACTGGTGCCATAATTGTTTGTATAAAACTAAGACAGCTTTTTTAAGATAGCCTTCTAATGCCAAAAGGTTGTAATCGGCTAGTACAGAACACATAGAGAAGTGACGCAATGGATTTCTATTTCGTTTTTTCGATGACTGACAAATAATAATAAAACGCCTTATAACACTAGTGGATCGGTTATCACTGGCAAAATAAGGCGTTTTAGGCTAAAATCTACGCGATCTAAATACTCTATTGTCAATAACTTACATTCATTGTGTTTGCTTGATGCACCAGAGTGATTGCTTAGACTATCTATTATTACTTCTTATATTTTTCTTCATACATTATTGATCCCATATTACTGACCATAAGGATGTTTCTCGTGAGCAACGCTGATACCTTACGCCAACTACATCAAGACCATTTAAGCAACTATAATAATCAAGAGCAAAAAGCAATTGAGCTTATTGGGTTACTAAACAAGCTCTATAATGAGCAAGATGTGCAAGTGACCTTGTTCGGTGATACGCTTAATACGACTTCAACTGGTCAGATATTGGCATTGCATCAAAAAACAGCGTTACGTAACCAGACCGCTAAGGCTATCGATATTGCTGATACTCTAGCAATGGTAAAGGCATTAGCTGCTAATGATAGTCTTCAGTCAGCACAAGTGGATGTTGGTCAATTGATTGCTAATGACAGCGATCTACAGACTGCGCTTCAAGCAGTAAACACCGATAGTAATACCGTCAATGCTGCAGCTGATACTGTATTATATGGTTTTGGCCGTATTGGACGTATCCTGACGCGCTTATTATTGTCACAAGCGTCAAGCGCCAAAGGTCTACAGTTAAAAGCCATTGTTGTACGTCCTGCTGCTGCTGGTGATTTGGCGAAACGTGCGTCATTGTTAGAGCGTGATTCGATTCATGGTAGCTTTGCTGGCGGTGTTGTGGTTGATGAGCAAAACAATGGTTTAATCATCAATGGCCGTTTTGTACAAGTTATTTATGCCAATGACCCAAGTGATATCGACTATACGGCATACGGTATCGACAATGCCTTGGTTATCGACAATACAGGTATTTGGAAAGATGAAGCAGGTCTTGGTAAGCACCTACAGTCTACTGGTGTGAAAAAGGTTCTGCTAACTGCCCCTGCTGGTGGTAATATCAAAAACGTTGTTTACAACGTCAATAATGACACGGTTGGAGAAGATACGATTGTCAGTGCTGCTAGCTGTACCACCAATGCGATTACACCTACGTTAAAAGTATTGAATGATGAGTATGGTATCGAAAATGGTCATGTTGAAACGATTCATTCATTTACTAACGATCAAAACCTAATCGATAATTATCATAAGGCTGACCGACGTGGTCGCAGTGCTGTACTTAATATGGTTATTACCAGTACAGGCGCAGCAAAAGCGGTTGGCAAAGCACTACCAGAGTTGAGCGGTAAATTAACAGGCAATGCGATTCGTGTACCAACGCCAAACGTTAGCTTAGCAATTTTGAACCTAAATCTAAAAACTGCACCAAAAAGCGTAGAAGCGTTAAATGAGTTCTTACGCAATATCTCTAACAGCAGCACTTGGCAGACTCAGATTGCTTATACAGATTCTACAGAAGCTGTTTCGACTGACTTTGTTGGTGATACTCATGTAGGCATTGTTGATGCACAAGCCACTATCTTGACGGACAATCATGCTATCGTTTACATCTGGTATGATAACGAAGTAGGGTATAGCACCCAAGTACTACGTTTGGCAACGCAAATGGCAGGCATCAGTTATACTCAGATTCCAGCATAAATTGTCAATATGTTAAAATTCAGATGCGGTAAAATGATATAGTAAGCATAATGCTAAAGCTGTGCTTATTGTTATTGCTAGCAGTAATGTGAGGCAGCATCTGAAATGTCATACCCAAACACCCGATAGTCCGATTGATTATCGGGTGTTATTGTCATAACGGATGGCATATACAAATTTAATGTATGTTGTCGATAGTATGTGAAAGTGACAGCATTCATTTAGAACAATATAGAATATAGTGAAAACCTAAAAATACAGCCGTGGGTTGTACCAGTACATAAACTGGATTGTGAATTAAGGAACGTAAGATGCGATTTATTGATGAAGCCGTCGTAACGGTAAAAGCAGGTGACGGTGGTAATGGAATCGCCAGTTTTCGCCGAGAAAAATATGTGCCGCGCGGTGGACCTGATGGTGGTGATGGCGGCAAAGGCGGAGATGTTTATGTCATTGCAGAAGACAACACAAACACGCTAGTTGACTATCGTTATACACGTCGTCACGATGCGATGCGCGCTGAAAATGGCCATAGTAGAAATTGTTCAGGCAAAGGATCAGATGATCTTTATTTACCCGTACCAGTGGGTACAACTGTGGTTGATACTGAAACTGATGAAGTGTTAGGTGATTTGATTGAAATTGGTCAAACCTTACTGATCGCAAAAGGCGGCGATGGTGGTTTGGGTAATACTCATTTTAAAAGCTCTACTAACCAAGCACCGCGTAAAGCGACGTCTGGTTTTGAAGGTGAGTTAAAAGTCCTTAAGTTTGAGCTAAAAGTGGTGGCTGACGTTGGATTAATTGGCTTGCCCAATGCAGGAAAATCTACTTTTATTCGACAGGTTTCTGCTGCAAGACCGAAGGTGGCAGACTATCCTTTTACCACATTAGTGCCGAATTTAGGCGTGGTCGATATTGGTCGTCATCGCTCGTTTGTGATGGCAGATATTCCTGGTCTGATTGAAGGCGCGTCAGAAGGTGCAGGACTTGGTATTCGCTTCTTAAAGCATGTCGCTCGTACTCGTCGTTTGCTACACTTGGTTGATGTTAAGCCAGTTGATGGCAGTGATCCAGTACAAAATGCTCGCGTTATTCTCAATGAGCTTGAGCGTTTCTCTCCTGAGTTGGCCAATTTACCTCAAATTTTGGTATTGAATAAAATCGATCAGGTCAACGAAGAAGACTTGAACGAGCTTTGCACTCATATCGTGGCCGAACTTGGCTGGACAGGTATTGTATTTCGCACTGCCACATTGACTGGTGAAGGTGTTGATGCCGTCAAATATCATCTAATGAATGAGATTGAGCGTGAGCGCGAACGTGAGATAGAAGATCCTATCTTCGCTGAAGCACAGAAAGAACGTTTCGAGCGTTTAGAAGCTGAAGTACGCTTAAATACCGAAGCACAGCGTGAAGCGTATCGTGCAGCACGCAGGGCGGCGCGCGAAGGTTTAGACTTGTCTGATTTTGATGGCGATGACGACGATGGAGTTGAGGTGGTGTACGTTCCTTAAACCAATACGCTTGAGTAAGTATATTTGAATTTTTTAAATAATCCCCGTAATCAATTCGTATAATAAATAGGAGTTTATATGGCAGTTGACATAGCAAATACGACCGAAGAAGCAAGATTTATTAAGCAAAATCGTAACTTCGACATTCAGCGCGTTATTGTCAAGATTGGCTCATCATTATTGACAAATAATGGTCGAGGGCTAGATCGTACTGCCATATATGAATGGGCAAAGCAAATCGCAAAACTGCATAAACAAGGGGTGGAAGTATTACTGGTATCTTCGGGTGCTGTTGCCGAAGGCGTGGTACGTATGAACCTTGAGGAACGACCCAAAAAACTAGCAGCGCTACAAGCCTGTGCTTCTATTGGACAGATGGGATTGATTGAAACCTGGTGGTCAGCATTAATCCAGCATGGTATTCAAAGCTCGCAATTATTATTGACTCATGATGATTTATCTAATCGTAGCCGTTATCTTAATACAACAGGGGCGCTGACGCAGTTATTGGACTGGCGCGTATTACCTGTTATTAATGAGAATGATACCATCACGATTGATGAGATTAAATTTGGCGATAATGATACATTGGGTGCGATGGCGGCTGCCATGGTTAATGCCGATTTATATATTATTTTAACTGATCAAGAAGGTGTCTTCACGGATAACCCGCGTGACAATCCTGATGCTAAAATGATTCGTCAAGAGCGTGCAATGGCTGATTATTTATTTGATATCGCAGGTGACGGCGGTAAGCTTGGACGCGGTGGTATGTTGACCAAAATTCGTGCCGGTCGCCTTGCAGCGATGGGTGGTTGCCCAACAGTTATTGTGAGCGGTGCTATTGACGATGTCATTACTCGTGTGGTCTCAGGCGAAGCAGTTGGTACATTACTGACGACTAACGAAGAGGACAAAATCATTGCTCGCAAACAATGGCTTGCAGCGCATCTACGTATGTCAGGCAGCTTGGTTGTTGATGCTGGTGCTGCAAGAGCATTAACTGAACACAATAGAAGCTTGCTACCGGTTGGTGTTGTAGAAGTTCGTGGTGGTTTTGATGAAGGCGATGTCGTAGAAATTGTCCATCAGGATACGGGCGAACGTATTGCAGTTGGGCAGGTCAACTTCTCATCACATGATGCACGCCGTGTGGCTCGTGAACGTACTGAGCAATTTGACAAGATTTTTGGCAGTAGCGAAGAGCGGGTAGTTATGGTGCATCGTGATAATTTGGCGTTGACAGTGTAGCGTATTAGAAGTACAGAGCATTGACTATGTGGTACGTTTCGTTGGTAAGTTATTGCTAGTCGTTAATGTTGCGTTTTTTATTTGGTCAATTTTAAAAAGTTTAGAAAATCACGCTGTACGTATTACCAAGTGATTCTAGATTGGCCAATCTAATCTATATGTAATGATCGTCTATAATTCTTTTATCTAACTTTTTTATTCATCACTGTATTCTTTATTTAGGATGAATACAGTGATGCTTTGGGGATTTGTACATGAGTGCTTCAGACAATAGTAGCTCGATCCAGCAAGAGTTTGCACCTTTAAAAAACGACAGACTGTTACGAGCGCTACGTTTTGAGTCGATAGATACCACACCAGTTTGGATGATGCGTCAAGCGGGTCGGTATCTGCCTGAATATAAAGCGACTCGTGCAGAAGCGGGTGATTTTATGAGTTTGTGCAAAGATACTGCTCGCGCTACTGAAGTGACTTTACAACCGTTACGCCGTTACGATTTGGACGCGGCTATTTTGTTTAGTGACATCTTGACTATTCCTGATGCTATGGGGCTGGGGCTATATTTTGAGACTGGAGAAGGTCCTAAATTCAAATACCCTATCCGCCAGCAGGCAGATCTTGATAGATTGCCAGTACTGAATGCTAATGACTCTTTAGATTACGTCATGCGCGCTGTGACAAGTATTCGTAAAGCGCTTAATGGTCAAGTGCCTTTGTTTGGTTTTTCTGGTAGTCCTTGGACATTAGCCACTTATATGATTGAAGGCGGGAGCTCAAAGGATTATCGCTATACCAAAGGTTTCTTATATAGTAATCCTGAATTTTTACATCAGTTATTAGATAAGTTAGCGACAGCCGTTATTGATTATTTGGATGCACAGGTTGTTGCTGGTGCGCAAGTATTACAAATATTCGATAGTTGGGGCGGAGCACTTGGTCATCGTCAGTTTATCGAGTTTTCTCATGCATACAACAAACGCATTGTCGCTGAATTAAAAGTACGTCACCCACAAATTCCTGTGATTTTATTTACCAAAGGTGGCGGATTGTGGCTTGATGTTCAAGCAGACAGCGAGGCTGATGCATTAGGTTTAGACTGGACGATGCCAATTGATCGTGCAAGACAGGTATTGACTGAAAGTCAGCGCCAGTTAACCAAGCAGCATAAAAAACTACAAAGTAGCAAAGCCATTCAAGGTAATTTAGACCCCGCCACATTGTATGGTTCACCTACAACTATCCGCAGCGAAGTAAAAGCGATGCTAGATAGTGCTTATGCTAGCGGCGAAAAAACAGGTTATATAGCAAACTTAGGCCATGGTATTACCCAGTGGGTCAACCCAGATAATGCCAAAGTATTTATCGATGCTGTACATGAGTATCAAATTTAAAGAATCTGAATACTAGTAGCCATATTATAGCTCTAGTGATTATCGTTTTTGTGACCACAAAGTTAATGTTAAGCTCAAAAATAGAGGTTACACTCTAGTATTTACTGCGTAATAGAAAAAGGACATCTTATGATTTCGGCAGCGATTGTTGGTGGTACAGGTTATACAGGTATTGAACTGATTCGTTTATTATCTGCACATCCTGAAGTGTCTATTGATCTGCTTACCTCACGTAGTGAAGCAGGTACAAGAGCTGACGAGATATTTCCAAGTTTGCGCGGTGTGTCAGACATTGTCTTTAGTGACTTAGGAGACAATACACTTGCAACACTACAGCAGTGTGATGTGGTGTTCTTTGCCACGCCCCATGGTGTTGCAATGCAGCAAGCCGAAGCATTGACACAAGCTGGTGTCAAGGTGATTGATTTGGCTGCTGATTTTCGCTTGCAGTCATTGGCAGATTTCGAACATTGGTATCAACAGTCGCACGCTTGTCCTGATTTATTAAAAACAGCAGTATATGGCTTACCTGAAGTCAATCGAGAAAAGCTTGCGAGCGCTTTGGTAGTGGGAAATCCAGGTTGTTATCCGACCACTGCTATTTTGGGTTTGAAACCGATAATTGAAACTCAAAATCAGCAAGTAGAAAGGTTGGTTGAGTCACGTATTGTTATTGATGCAAAATCTGGCGTTTCAGGCGCCGGTCGTCAGGCAAAGCTTGCTCTAAACTATGCTGAAACGACAGATAATTTTAAGGCATATAGTGTTGAAGGGCATCGTCATCTGCCAGAGATCGAGCAAGGCGTTGCACAATTACTAGACAGTCAGTTTACGCATCGTATCCGCTTTTTGCCTCACCTTGTACCAATGATTCGTGGCATGCTGAGCTCTATCCATATGGAGTTGACTGAGGCAGGTGCGGCTATTGATTGGCAGCAAGCATTTGAAAATACCTATGCGTCAGAGCCGTTTGTCGACGTTATGCCAAAGGGTATTTATCCTGACACGCGTAGCGTTCGCGCTAGTAATCGCTTACGTATTGCTGTACATCAAGACAATGAACGTGCTGAGCTGACCATTATCGTAGTACAAGATAACTTAGTGAAAGGTGCGGCTGGGCAAGCGGTGCAAAATATGAATGTTATGTTCGGTTTTGATGAGTCTATGGGGTTAAATTTTGCGCCTATTGTCCCTTAATAAAGACATGTTACTCGCACGTTGTTCATATTTATGATGCTAGGTATTGATTATAAATTCCGCTATAATGGCTTGCCTTTTCTGTTAAGAGATATTGTCTAAATGCGTGTTAAGTTCGTACAACGCTTTTGCTCACAACCAACACGTTTATCGTGCCAAAACTCTGCTTTGCGTTATGGAGAACATAGATTATATTCTCTTGACATGAGCAATGAACCAATAATTGCGGCAGGTAAAGGGCAGCGAGGGGCGTCCACATTGTTGTTGGCGTTATTCGTGGTAGTGGTTTTGGTAACGGCTACGGTTGGATTGTTATTTGGACACAAACTGGGCTATCAACGCGGTTTTCATTCTATGCAGACGGAAACCAAACAGGCGATGATTAACAGCAGTGAAGCGACCAAAGAGCTTGAAAAACTGCGCCTGAGTAACAAAATAGCGACTAAGCAATCAGCTACTTCTAAGCAAGAATTGGCAATAAGTTTGGCCAATATCAAAGAGTTGCGTGAAAACCAAAAAGAATTAACGGTCGAAAATAGACAACTTGCACAACTCAATGAAGCATATGCCGAGATTGTTGTTGATCAAGGCGGTATGCCATTGAAGATACTTGGTGCAAAAATCAAACCCCTACCTGAGAACTCGTTTGAGTATGGTTTTGATGTTGGGATGCTGAGTAGTGATGGTCAAGCCAAACGCTTACAGCCAACATTGACACTGCTTAATGATAACTCTTTAGTTGAAGTGCCATTAGATCCAGCTGTTTATACCATTGACGGTATTACTCGTATTCGTGGTCGTTTTACGATGCCAACAGGCTTTAGACCTTTACAGGTTAAACTCAATCTGCAAGCAGGTGGACAAAAGGTAGAGCAATTATACAACTGGTCGCTAGGAGCCAGCGTTGATAACATGCCTCTCTCACTTCTCGACTTATCAGAAGTCGATGAAAGCCCTATTGAGCCTTGATTGTATATTGATTGATGAAAGCATCAGTTAAACGACGCTACAAACCTCAGTAAAGATAGGGGTTGTATAAAATGACTTTAAGTTGTTTTCTATCTCACTCTTGATAAGATTGATGCGGGCAAAATCTGTATACTTGATAAGTGAATATAACAGGTACTTTATTAGCTCTTTGATGGGCAGATATGGTATGCGACTCTCTAATTTTTTACTCTTTTCTACCCAAACTTACCTTATAATTTTATTGCTACTATTATGAAACAAATGATACTTGAAGCAACGCCCACTGTTTTAGATTGGCACTTTCCCAATATGCCAGCTCATCGTGCGCAAGAAGGCGATACAGATAACGAAACCTCACCGCAAGCTGATGTACTCGTCGCGGAGCCCGAGGTGGCTAAGCCGCCAATGTATGCAGTCGTAATGTACAATGACAACTATACTCCTATGGAGTTTGTGGTCTATGTCTTACAGTCGGAATTCCGTCATAGTATGGATTCGGCAGTTGAAATTATGCTGACGATACACAATAGTAGTAAAGGGATTGCTGGTATTTATCCTAAGGACATTGCCGAGACCAAGGCTAAAAAGGTCAACAGTCTTGCCCACCGTGAAGGCTATCCTTTATTAACTCAAATAGAGCCACATCAAGGCGAATAACTATTGTTTTGAAATCCTCTTTTACGAGATTTTTTACGTCACTACAAATTGCTTCATCTCTCGTGTTACTTGCAACACCATATGATCCTCAAAGCTCTTTAAACAACTGACATTATTGATAAGTGTGATAGGGGCTTTGAAGCAAGCTTTTGTCTTCAAAAATTCTTTCTTATAAAATTTTTTCTGTTAATGCTTATCTCATCATTGTCTTGATTTTTCTTTGATATAACCTCATATAATCTATTGAACCACCAAATAATGGTTTATATAGTCACGATTTCATCCTCATTGTTTTTTAACAGTATCTAGAGTCTCTCTATATTTATTAAGCATTTTGTTTAAACAAAGCTCCTTCAAATTCTCTATATTCTCATTTTGTATTTCTGTCATTTTTTAAGCTTTTTAAGTCATCTAACGTTTTATTTACTTATCTATGCTAACAGGCGTAACGAGCCGTATGATTCGATACATTTTAGTCTGCGTTAATAGATTGACTCTGCTTGAGTATCGTGTTGAGATAAAGACAAAGCGGATAGCAATTATCAAGAAGCATTATCTATGATAGGTAATCAGAAAATATCAAAATGAGGGATGAGTCATCTTATTTATCGCTACCTATTTAATAATATATATATTGCCCTTGAACAATCCATCTATTGCCCTGATTTACTTACTAACTCATTAATAAAGCTATCAATTATAAAGATAGGTATAACCGTAGGAAGCCGTTATGTTAAGTCGTCATCTTGAAGTTTCTTTGCGTTTAGCAATGACACTTGCGCGCCAAAAATCGCATGAGTATCTTACTGTTGAACATTTACTATTAGCGTTATTAGAAAATACTCATGCTGCCAATACATTGACGGCATGTAATGCTAACGTTTCAACGCTGCGTACTGAGCTTGAAGCTTATATTAATAAGCACACTCCAACCGTTGATGTAGATACTGAACAGTCACCACAACCAACACAAAGCTTTGATCGTATCTTACAACGTGCCATTTTTCATGTGCAGTCTATTGGTGGTGGCCGTCTTGTTGAAGGTTCGGATATCTTGGTGTCTATGTTCTCAGAGCATGATACCTATGCAGTTTATTTGCTTAAAAAGCAGGGCATCAGTCGTCTTGAGCTGACTCAATATCTCTCACACGGTCAAGACAAAGATGAGCCATCTGAGCCACGTGCCTCTATGACGGGTGAGCGCCGAAGTGCCTCTGAAAAAACCAGTAAAGATCCGTTGGTTGAGTTTGCTACCAATCTGAACCAGCGTGCTGCTGAAGGTAAAACAGATCCATTGATTGGTCGTGCTTCTGAAATTGAGCGTGCCGCCCAAGTCCTATGCCGTCGCCGTAAAAACAACCCATTGCTAGTTGGTGAACCAGGCGTTGGTAAAACCTCCATTGCTGAAGGTTTGGCGTGGTTAATTATCAATGACAGAGCACCAAAACCACTTAATGGTTGTGTCATTTATAGTTTAGATATTGGTTCTTTAATCGCTGGTACTAAATATCGTGGTGATTTTGAAAAACGTATGAAATCGCTGCTTGATGCACTTAAGAAAAAACCAAATGCCATCTTGTTCATTGATGAGATCCATATGATTATTGGCGCAGGGTCGTCAATGAGCAGTAATATGGATGTGTCAAATCTGATCAAACCAGCACTTGCCAATGGTGAGCTGCGTTGCATTGGTTCAACAACCTTTACCGAATATCGTCAAGTGTTTGAAAAAGATCATGCATTGTCACGTCGTTTCCAAAAAATTGATGTGAAAGAACCAAGTGTTGATGACAGTATCGACATTTTGCGAGGTCTCAAACCGCGTTATGAAGAATTTCACAACGTTGAGTATACGGATGAAGCCTTAGTGTCTGCGGTACAGTTATCTGCTAAGCATATTCATGAGCGTTTTTTACCGGATAAAGCGATTGATGTGATTGATGAGGCAGGTGCTTATAAGCGTTTGGGTGTGATTCCTGATGCTGCTGATATCGATGCCGAAGAAAGCTTCATTGCTGATATAGAGCAAGACTTTGACTCGCAAATAGATAGTGATGAAGGTTTTGACACCGATAACGAGGGTGTTGACAACGAAATGAAGAGTGAGGCCGATACGGCAAAAGCCAATGATCGTGCTCAATCGTCTGATAAAATTGAAACTTCTAAAAGCAAGAAGAAGCCACCAATAAAGATCGATGTGGCAGACATTGAGGCCATTATCGCAAAACTTGCGCGTATTCCACCCAAATCCGTGTCGAGCGATGACAAGAGTATTCTTGAGCACTTAGATCGTGATCTTAAGCATTTGGTATTTGGTCAAGATGAAGCCATCGAGACCTTGGCTGACGCGATCAAGTTATCACGCGCTGGTCTTAAAGCGCCAGATAAGCCTATTGGTTCGTTTATGTTCGCTGGCCCAACCGGGGTTGGTAAGACAGAAGTGTCACGTCAATTGGCAAACTTATTAGGGGTAGAGCTAGTACGCTTTGATATGTCAGAGTATATGGAAGCCCACACAGCGTCACGCTTGATTGGTGCGCCTCCAGGTTATGTCGGTTATGATCAAGGTGGTTTGCTGACCGAAAAAATCAATCAGTATCCACATTGCGTATTGTTGCTTGATGAGATTGAGAAAGCGCACCCTGATGTCTTTAACTTACTATTGCAGGTTATGGATCATGGTACGTTGACGGATAACAATGGTCGTGTTGCCATCTTTAAGCAGGTCATTGTGATTATGACCACAAACGTTGGCGCCGATAGTATTAGTCGCTCTTCTATGGGCTTTACCCAGCAAGATCATAGTCGCGATAATACCGAAGCTCTTAAACGTGTCTTCACACCTGAGTTCCGCAACCGATTGGATGCGATTATTCAATTTAATCCATTGGATACCTCAGTCGTGGTGTCAGTGGTTGATAAGTTCTTGGTTGAGCTACAAGTACAGCTTGATGATAAACAAGTAACGCTAGAGATTGATGATGAGGTACGCGACTATTTGGCGAACAAAGGTTATGATCGCTTGATGGGTGCCCGTCCAATGCAGCGCTTGATTCAAGATGAGATCAAAAAGCCATTGGCCAGTATGATTTTGTTTGGTGATTTGGTCAACGGCGGGGTAGTACATCTTACTTTAGAACCTGAAGCGACTGATTCAAAAGATGAGGCAGCAGTGAAATTGAGTAAAAATTCAGATAAGGGTTCAGCAAGTAGTCGTATTGTCTTAACAGTCGTAGAGACTCATGAGCCACATCCAGACTCTGAATCACTAGCCAGTTAAATCATTCGTACCAATATTATAAGAACGGTTACCATGTTAGTGGGGTAGCCGTTTTTTTATTGTTATAATTTATGATTACGCCAATAGATTATTTTTTGGCTATATCTTAAAAAGTATTCACGTGCTTATTTTCTCTATTTATAAAAAATATAAAGGATATATTATGGAACTGTTTGATGAGCCGAAGACAAAAACAGCCGAACAAAAGCAAGCCATTTTAGACAATGTGCGTTTGCCAGAAGACTGGAAAAAGGCATTAGCAGAAGAACTCACGTCTGATAATATGGATAATTTACGAGCCTTTTTAAAGAGTGCCTATCAATCAAACGAAAGTATTTACCCACCAGCTCCTTTGATATTTAATGCTTTTAATTTGACACCTTTGTCACAAGTAAAAGTCGTGATTTTGGGGCAAGATCCTTATCATGGTCCAGGTCAAGCAATGGGGTTATCTTTTTCGGTACCTAAAGCCATACCAAAGCCACCTTCACTGAATAACTTATTAAAAGAGATGGCAGATGATATTGGTATTCGTCCCTCGAATCACGGGGATTTGACCTATTGGGCGGAGCAAGGTGTGCTGCTTTTGAATAGCTCATTGACTGTGAAAGAAAGTGTGCCGAATAGCCACCAAAATCAGGGTTGGGAGCAGTTTACAGATGCCGTTATTGACGTGATTAATGAGCAAACCGAACACACTGTCTTTATATTATGGGGTAGTAAAGCTCAAAAAAAGGGCAAATATATTAACACAGACAAACACCTGATTTTAACGGCTGTCCACCCTTCGCCCCTTGCTGCGAATCGTGGGGGATTTTTTGGAACTAAGCCATTTTCTAAGACCAATGATTATTTAAAACAGTATGGTCAAACACCAATCGATTGGCAGTTACCACAGTAAATGATGAATACTTTTGATTTTCAACAATCTGTATTATTAGCGACTCAGCTGGCAAGTATAGATCTCAAAACCTATATGTTTTGGCAGATTCAAGACGTCCAGTGGATGCAAAAAGCACTAACGCTTGCCAGACAAGGTGCAGTGCTTGGAGAAGTGCCAGTAGGAGCCATACTGGTACATAATCAACAGATTATTGGTCAAGGGTTCAATGAACCAATTGGGCGTCATGATGCAACTGCTCACGCTGAGATTGTGGCGTTGAGAGATGCCTGTGCCCGTCTAAAAAATTACCGCTTGCCATTGCAGACGACTCTGTATGTGACGCTAGAGCCTTGTACTATGTGCGTTGGTGCCATGATTCATGCACGTGTCAGTAGAGTGATATATGCAGCAAATGAGCCAAGAGCAGGCATGGTTGGTAGTCAGATGGACTTGCCCAACCAGCCTTTTTATAATCATCGTATGCAAGTAAGCAGTGGGCTATGTAGCCATCATAGCAGTCAAATGCTAAAGGCATTTTTTCGTGCCCGTCGTAAAGCCGCGAAAATCGAAGACAATGTAAGCAATTAACAAGATATTAGTCTTGCCGCTAGTGATAGTTGGCTTTCTTTGCTATAATATTGCCCTATTTGACTGCGGAATCATAAAAGCGCAGTCAAAAATTTGATAAACAAGTAAGTACGGCGAGATTGCAAAAGATCATACAGGTATCATCTATCACTGAGTGAGTATTATGACTGTTTCTACACCTGATAGCCCTATGCCCAGTAATAAGGAAAATGGTTCAGCGCAACCATTGCGTTTTCCGGTCATTTGTATTGACGGGCCAAGTGGTGCAGGTAAAGGTACGGTAACGTGGCGTTTGGCTCAAGCTTTGAATTATCAGTTGCTCGATTCAGGTGCTTTATATCGTATTGTAGGTCTTAAAGCATTTGAGGCAGGTTTGATTACCGAAGATACCAGCAATGCGATTGATGAGCAGGCGGTATTAGCGTTAACACAAAATTTAAAGATATCTTTTGTACCGAACAATGACTCAGGCCGTGTCGATATTATTGTGAATGGTGAGGCAGTTGGTGAACAAGTTCGTAACGAAACAATTGGCGGCTACGCCTCACAGATAGCAGTATTTCCAGAAGTTCGACAAGCATTGCTTAAACTCCAAAAAGACATGGCAACCCGTTCAGGATTGGTTGCTGATGGTCGCGACATGGGAACAGTGGTATTCCCAGACGCTGATGTGAAAGTGTTTTTGACGGCAAGTGCTGAAGCGCGTGCTGATCGACGTGTGACGCAGCTATTGACAGCTGGTCAGGAAGCGGATTTTGAAGCCATTTTAGCGACGATTAAAGCCCGTGATGACCGTGATGAAAATCGTGCAACTGCACCGTCTAAGCCTGCAGAAGATGCCTTGTTACTTGATAGCTCAACCTTAGATGCCAATGCTGTGTATGAGCAAGTGAAACAACATTGTCGAGATAAGGGTATTTGTTTTAATAGTTAATAAAAACAACATATTAAGTACTAAAAATTTCACTATAAGCTTTAACTTTAGTATAAAATTGTATGAACATTAATCTTGGCAGATTGACTAAACTATCGGACTGCTGAATAAGCTCGAAAGGGTAAGTATTTAAGACAGTTGTTGTTAATGAGTACTTTAAGCTATTTGCTTATTATCAACAAACGTTTTTTTATATGACTATATAAGATATAAAACCAGTATTCTCGTTTTATGCAGTCATAAATTTGATCCGTACTGTGCTGGACAGGATACGGCTATACAAAGGTAGAAATAATGGAATCATTTGCTGAACTATTTGAAGCGAGCATTGAAGAACAGGGTCTGGATATCGAGCGTGGCTCGGTTATTACAGGTACTGTTGTGGCCATCGACAGTGATTGGATCACAGTAGATACTGGTCTTAAGTCTGAAGGTATCGTCGCTCGTGAAGAGTTTTTAAGCGAAGAAGGCGAACTTGAAGTTGAAGTTGGCGATAGCGTTGATGTTGTGGTTGAAGCGGTTGACAACGGTATGGGTCAAACCTTACTGTCACGCGAAAAAGCCAAACGCGTTGAAACGTGGAATGTCCTTGAAAAAATCTATGACAACGATGAGATCGTGAAAGGTATCATTTCTAGCAAAGTGAAAGGCGGTTTTACTGTAGACGTGGGTTCAGTACGCGCGTTCTTACCAGGCTCGTTAGTAGATGTACGTCCTATTCGTGATACGACGCATCTTGAAGGCAAAGAGCTAGAGTTTAAAGTTATCAAACTTGATCAAAAACGCAACAACGTTGTTGTTAGCCGTCGCGCAGTTATGGAAGCTGAGAATTCAGCTGAGCGTGAAGAGCTATTGAACAAGCTTGAAGAAGGTATTGAGATCGAAGGTATCGTTAAGAACCTAACTGATTACGGTGCATTCGTTGATCTTGGTGGTATCGATGGTCTATTGCACATCACTGATATGGCATGGCGCCGTATCAAGCATCCATCTGAAGTTGTAGAAGTTGGTCAAGACCTAAAAGTTAAAGTATTGAAGTTTGACCGTGAGCGCAATCGCGTAAGCCTAGGTCTAAAACAACTTGGTACTGATCCTTGGGATAACGTTGGCGGTACATACCCAGTTGGTAGTGTTGTAAAAGCTCGCGTAACCAACTTGACTGATTATGGTTGTTTTGCTGAAATTTCTGAAGGTATTGAAGGTCTAGTACACGTATCAGAAATGGATCATACCAACAAAAACATCCACCCATCTAAAGTAGTACAAGTGGGCGATGAAGTTGAAGTAATGATTCTTGATATCGATGAAGAACGTCGTCGCATCAGCCTAGGTATAAAACAAACTCTAGCCAACCCATGGGATGAGTTTGATAAGAAACATGAGCGCGGTGATAAAATCACTGGTACGATCAAATCAATCACTGATTTCGGTATCTTTATCGGTCTAGACGGTGGTATTGATGGTCTTGTTCATCTATCTGATATCTCTTGGAACGAAACTGGCGAAGACGCTATCCGTAACTACAACAAAGGCGACACTGTAGAAGCGATGGTATTGTCTGTAGATGCAGAAGCGAACCGTATCAGCCTAGGCGTGAAGCAGTTAAGCTCTGATCCATTCAACGAATACCTAGTCAACAATGACCGTGGTGCTATCGTTAATGGTAAAGTAAAAGAAGTAGATGCTAAAGGCGCAACTATTGAGCTTGCTGATGAAGTCGAAGCTTACTTACGTGCTTCTGAAATCCAGCGTGACCGCGTTGAAGATGCGACTAAGCATTTGAGCGTTGGTGATGACGTTGAAGCGAAAATCATCAGTGTTGATCGTAAAACACGCAATATCAACTTGTCTATCAAAGCGAAAGACGAAGCTGAAGAGCGTCAAGCGATCAAAGATCTTGGTAGCACTAGCACGGCTGCTGCTCCAGGTTCTGAAGCACAACCAAAAACTATTGGTGATTTGATCAAAGAGCAAATGCAGTAAATTGCTAATATAAAAGTATGATAAAAAAAGCGACTCCGGTCGCTTTTTTTTATAAGTAAACTTTGGGTTTATTAGCTCTTAATAAGGTTTTTGCTCAAAGAGGCAAACTCTTGTTTTCATTTACTATAATATCCGCTATCATTTGCAATATTGAATAACGATATTAAAATCATGGCTTATTTTGGATCATAGTATTGACATGATCGAGAGATTTTTACCGTAATCGATGCGATTATAAGAGTGATATTTTCAACATGGTTGTTATAAAATACTACTCGATAGCAGCGGTCTAACCTAAAATCATCTTATCCATTAATTAACAAGGCAAGCGTAATAATGCAGCAAGCAATCAACAAGTCCGAATTTATTAGTAATTTGAGTGCAAACTGTGACACGATGACTGATACAGTGGTCGATGACGCAGTACGCGAAATATTGAATCTGATGACCCATACTTTGTCAAATGACGGTCGGGTAGAAGTTCGTGGATTTGGCAGTTTTTGTCTTCATCATCGTCGCGCTCGTATGGGTCGTAATCCTAAGACAGGAGAAAGTGTACCAGTACCAGCCAAAGCTATTCCACACTTTAAGCCAGGCAAAGCATTACGTGAAGCAGTCAATGATAAAGTTGCAAATGGTTAATTATTATAAAGTCTGATTGGATGAAAATTCTTAAGGAGATAGTATGCTAGGAATTTTTACTAGTATATTATTTTCAGAATATTAACGATATTCCAAATCGAGGTACATGTCTCATGCGATTTTTACTTTTTGTCCTATTATTTTTAAGCTTTGCTTATGCACTTGGTTTGGTATTGGCAAATAATACCGAAATTGGCGTAAACTTACTATTTTCGCAAGCGCCTACAATGAATCTAGGGTTGTTATTAATCCTTTGCCTCATACTTGGTGTTTTTATAGGTATCTTGCTGGCCTTACTGATCTTCCGTGTATTACAAAACAAATGGGAGATCTCACGTTTGCAGAAAGCAAATACTAACTTACAAGAGCAATTGACCCAAGCGAATATTGTGATTGATCGTCAAGCAAATTCACCAACGGTAGAAGATGCTGTATATGGTTCTACTACGACTGGCATGCAAGACACTACAACAATAAATGCAGCTAAAGAGCCTATTCTTACCAAGCATAAACGAGATTAGCTTGGTAAGTAAGAGGTTTGCGATTAAACCCTATATGTGGTGTTTTAATAATTTAATATAAATATGGCAAAACCATGAATAATGTAACTAAGTCTCCTATCATAGTCGCTTTAGACAACATGAGTATGGAGGCATCTTTAACGTTAGCTGACCAGTTAGATCCAGCATTGTGTCGATTAAAAGTAGGTAAAGAGCTTTTTACTCGCTGTGGTCCGACCATCGTTCAGGCATTACATCAGCGTGACTTTGATGTGTTTTTAGATTTAAAATTTCATGATATTCCAAATACGACAGCACAGGCTGTCCTAGCTGCTGCCGATCTTGGTGTCTGGATGGTGAATGTGCATGCAAGTGCAGGGCTAGAGGCAATGTCGTTATCCAAACAGCGCTTGCTTGACGGTAATTTTGAGACATTACTCATTGCCGTTACGGTTCTAACATCAATGGACAAAGCAGCGCTGGCACAGACAGGCATCACTGTGGCATTGGATGAACAGGTCAGTCGATTAGCACAACTGACTAAACAAGCGGGTCTTGACGGTGTGGTTTGTTCAGCACAGGAAGCTAAGGTACTTAAAGCGCTATGCGGCCATGATTTTAAATTAGTGACTCCTGGTATTCGTTTGCCAGAAGACAGTTCTGATGATCAAAAACGTATTTGTACGCCAAAGCAAGCACTCGATGATGGTTCTGATTATTTGGTTATTGGTCGTTCAATCACGCAGGCATTAGACCCTGCTGCTAAGCTACAAAAGATATTACAAAGTATCTAAGACCGTGCCTGAAAGTCTAATGAAACAATTAGAAACGAGTATATCTAAAATTGCTTCTCGAGAAAATCATAAAAAAGACAGCCTAATATGCTGTCTTTTTTACTTTTTGTAGGTATTAGAAAAGGTGCTACACTGTTTGAGACTGTGCTCATATCATACCTAAAATTGTGTTTGAGCGTATGACAATGACTCAATTTGTTTCCAGCAACTTTGATTTTGCTTATCACTCGAGTTTTTAAAATAGCATCATAAAATAATATTGGAAAATATGAAATTACAGATTTTAAGCGACTTACATATCGATAGCTATGCCCGTCAGTCGCATCCTATTGGACACATCCCTAAAACAGATGCAGACATAGTGTTAGTAGCAGGAGATACTGCCAATAGTGACAGCGGAATGCCTTGGCTACAAGAGCAGGCAGCGCGTCTACAAGTACCTTTGATTACCATTGCAGGTAATCATGAATACTTTAATGAGGATGTGCTAGGTTTTGATAAGAAACTGGCCACTTGGGACAACTATAATAATGAGTCAATGCAAGGGGTAAAAATATTACAGTGCCAACACATTGATATTGGTGATGTACGAATTCTAGGATGTACGTTGTGGACCGATTATCAGTACAAAGCCAATGATGAGACCATGGCAGCGGCTAAACATTTTATGCGTGATTACAAGCAAATATATGCAGGCAATGAGCTATTTTCACCTGAGGTGTCGATACAAATTCATGCTAAGCAGCGCCAATGGCTTCAGCAAGCTTTGATCACAGCAAAAGAGCTGGGTAAAAAGACCATTGTGATGAGCCATCATAGTGTAAGCCCGCTATCAGTCTCAGAGAAATACGCTAGCTTGCCGAGTAATGCTGCTTTTGTTAGTGATTTTTCTGAGTGGATGCACGAGGATTGGGCACCAACACTTTGGGTACATGGTCATACTCACGAAGCATTTGACTACCGTATCGGTAATACGCGTGTGATCGTCAATCCGCGTGCCTATCCTAATGAAGTTAGCAGTACGGCTTTGGCATTTTCATGGGATAAAGTGATTCATATTGACTAGTTTGGATATGCGGAGTTTAAATGTCTTGACGAACAATACAATAAAACTTCTATGAATTACTTTTTTATCAAAAGCTTTTATTTTTATAGTGATCGCTTATATTACAATTGATCTTATATTTCATTCATTCTTATCCAAAAATCTGCTACGCTTATTAATATGAGTAAAAATCAGAATAATCTCTTATCCAAACTATCCGCTGAGAAGCTTGCGAATCACACTCCAAGTGCGCCGGCACCTTCGCATCTGCCTGATAGCATGATCTCATCCGTCCGTCTGTTGCCTGAAGGTGAGCGCTTAATTTTATTTACTAGACATTCGCTACGAGAGCGCTCTGATGGTAATGGTTTTGCCAGTTATCAATTGCCACTGACCCCGAAAGGGCGCGTACTAGCAAAGTCTTGGGGGCGATGGTTGTCAGGGCATTTGCCGTATTCACTTGATGTCGACAGTATTTCAAGTCCGATCGGTCGTTGTATTGATACTGCGCAGTTAATGCAAGAAGGGGCAGGGCTTAGACGTGATATTGCGCATCAGTCCTTACTGGTAGAGCCGGGTAGCTTGGTCACTGAACCTGATATTGCCACGCCCATATTTAAAGAAATTGGCGTTCTTAATTTTATCAACCGATTCTTGCAAGGAAATCTTGAAGGCACCAAAAATGCCTATCAAGGCGGTCTTGATATTCTATCGCTTTTTTATCAAAATCAGCCGCAACATGGTCATTTAATGTTGGCAGTCAGTCATGATACTTTGCTGTCGGCATTTTTAGCGGTTATGTTTGATGTGGTTGAGATTGACTGGAATGATTGGCCAAAGATGATGGAAGGGGTATTTTTGTGGTTTGATGATAAGCCTTTTGAACAAGCAAATGCTCATTTTGTCTGGCGAGGTGAGATATACGTTCGTCCGATAAGCTCTTTGTTGGACAGTTACCGTGCAGCGGGTTTCCATGCCAGCACCTTGTTGTTACCGCCAATTGCAAAATTAAAATAATCCTACTTCCGAAGATAAAACTTTCGATACTAAAGTCGTATTTTACACAAACATAAAAAAACCTTGCCCCAGTATTAGAACCAGTAACAAGGTTTTAGTCAATGCGCTATGATCACGCAATGCGGTCTAAACAGTACAAATCTTAAGCTTGTAGGCCTTTGATTGTTTTGTTTAGGCGGCTCTTACGACGAGCAGCTTTATTCTTATGAATAATACCTTTGTCAGCCATACGATCAAGAACTGGTACCGCTTTTTTGTAAGCTTCGGTAGCCGCGTCATAATCTTTAGCTGCGATAGCCGCATCAACACGTTTTAAGTAAGTACGAACCATAGAGCGTTGTGACGCAGAGTTCTGACGACGTTTGGTGTTTTGACGGGCGCGTTTACGAGCTTGTGCAGTATTAGCCACGCGTATCTCCTTGATAAAGACAGATAAAATATGAATGTTGATTGCAATAATGGGTTTAACAATCATTGGTGACGAGCAGCCGTCTCGTCAAACATGATGTCGATGTCTGATATCAAAGTATCTAATATCAATAGATCATCGCAAGCGCCAGAACTGTTTGGAATAATTAAACAGCGTTGACGTGTAAAGCCGGTTATCTTATCAAATTATTGTGCTTAGGACAATATATTTGATGATTAATGCTCAAAGAAGTTGCGACAACACTTGGACTGCCGGCTTTTTCACGTTTCTATGAATGGATATAGGAAGTTTATCCATCTAAAAAATTATCATTGATTAAGATAGAAGGATAAGTACTATCCATTTAGGCTGTTAGTATGAGTAATTTTTATTTGTTGAAGAGTATGCTGTACATAGATGGCAAAAAATGACTCAAAATCGCTAAGGGTTTGATGAGTGAATCAGCTATAGCAGACAAAATCTCTTACAATAAACTCTACAGAATAACGTCAATGGTTGCGTAATTTAGGTATGATACTAAAAAGAAGCGCTTTTAAAAATTGCGCTTTTCATTATAAGAAATTTTCCAACCGTATATAAGTGGATAGGATATGCAGCGAAAAGCAATTGTAATTGGTGCGACAGGATTGGTAGGTCAACATCTTGTTAAGCAACTGAGTGAGCTTTATGACACATTGATTGTGATTGCAAGGCGTCCGCCACGCTATATTAATGTCAGTATGCGTTTTTATCAGGTCAATGATTTTGATAATTTGGCTGAAATATTTTCAAGCGTTGGTGTAGATAAGAAAACAGATGCGTTTAGCTGCCTTGGTACGACAAAGAAACAAGCTGGTAGCAGTGAGGCTTTTCGAAAAATTGATCATGATTACAATGTGAATTTCGCCAAACTTTGTCAAGATAAGGGCGTTGAAAACTTTTTTTTACTGTCTTCAATGAATGCAGATATTAACAGTCGTTTTTTATATAACCGAGTAAAGGCTGAGACTGAACAATCCATTATGGCGTTGGATTTTGCGCAAATTGTCATTTTCCGTCCCTCGTTGTTGCTTGGTAAACATAAAGGTCGTCCTCTTGAAAGCATGGGTCAAAAAGCTTTTAAGCTCATTTCACCTTTGGTATCAGAATCTGTGCCATTGCATCCTATCTCCGCTAAGCGCGTTGCTAGTGCCATGGCAATGAGTGCGCATGATATTTATGAGCGCAGTAAATATCGCTCAGAGCCTAGGACGAATACAACCCGTATTATTGAAAATAAACAGATGTTGTCGATGACAAGAGTGAAACAATAGATCATCAATCACTATCGGCATGTAAGTAGCTTTAATGTGTTAAATAGCCTAAGTGAACGTAAATAATCTAAGATTTAGCAAAATCAATATTTTTGTTTGAGCGTTAAAAAGGAGTTTGATCGTGTCAGAATCAGCGAAGATGAGTGACGAAAACTTTGTGACTTGTGATCTATTAGATGCCAATCCCGAATCACAAGTCTGTCTGCCCAATATTGAAGGCAAATCGTTTCATACATTTGGCGGCAAGGACAGGTTTTGCGGTGAAATTGTGACGGTAAAGTGCTTTGAAGACAACAGCTATGTTAAATCATTGTTGAACAGTAATGGGAAAGATAAAGACGGTAATGGAAAGGTGTTGGTTGTTGATGGCGGCGGCTCTATGCGTTGTGCACTCTTAGGTGACATGATTGCCCAAGCGGCAGTCGATAACCGCTGGGCCGGAGTGATTGTGTATGGATGTGTCCGTGATGTCGATGATATGGCGAAAATGGACATCGGTGTGATGGCACTTGGCTGTATCCCGCGCAAATCGACCCGCCGCGATGAAGGCCAGACTGATATCGAAATCAGCTTTGGTGATTTAACACTGAATTCAGGTATGTTTGTTTACGCTGACAATAACGGTATTATTGCGAGTGATAAGCCTCTCATTTAAAAACCAATCAATCAGCAAAAATGTATTTGGCAATTGGCAATCAATTATTAGTCAATCATAAAAACCTCAGTTCTTGTACGGACTGAGGTTTTTTGGTATGCGTAATGCTGTTTTTGGACCGATATAAATTGTTTCTTCACTCTTTGATTTCTTCTAAAAAAATGCAGAGTAATAATTTAGAGGCGGCATATTTGGATAATGCTGAGCAAAATGGTTAAGTGACAAACCGTTACGGCATAAGTTTTGGCAATTGCTTAAATATTCGTATAATAGCTATCTGACTCTTAACTTCGATCCTATCTTTTATGCCTATCACTGCTTTGACTGACGCATTTGACCCTATTAATCAGCAGCTTTTTCCTATCCAAAATACCGAGCGACGTTGGCTTGCGCCTGTGCATGGTGCTGTCAGTAGTTTGTGGCTGGCAAGTTTGGTACAAGCGCCAATATGGGAGGTTGCTGACCGTCTCAAGATCGTGGTGACACGTGATCAAAACCAGCTCAATCAGATAGAGACAGAATTGGCATTTTGTGGAGTCGATGCCTATGTGTTTCCTGATTGGGAAACGCTGACGTACGATGAGCTATCACCGCATCAAGACATCGTCAGTGAGCGTATTAATCTGCTGACAGATATGCCAACCTCAGGAGTGCTCTTAATATCTGCACAGGCATTGATGCACCGTGTGGCACCGCCAAGCTGGTTGATTGGTCAGCACTTTGATTTGAGCGTTGGTGATCGGTTTGATATCAATACGCAGCGTGAGTTGCTGGCAAAAGCAGGTTATCGAGCGGTTGAAAATGTTTTCGAGCCAGGCGAATTTGCTGTGCGTGGTAGTATCATTGATATCTTTGCGATGGGCCAGCCATTTCCGCTGCGTCTTGATTTATTTGATGACGAGATTGAGACGATTCGATTCTTCAATCCTCAAACCCAGCGTACGTTGACCACTGAAGATCTCAATGCCATGATGACGGGCAATGACAGCAGTATGGCCAAAGAATCACTGTCTCTATTGCATAAATTACCTGATATTTCAAAACCTATCAAACAATTTCAAATCCTACCAGCAAAAGAGTTTCCACTCGATGAAGGGCGCGAAACTTTCCGTACAAATTTTGCCGCGATGTTTCCGAACACTAGTAGCCGTAAATTTGAGCTACATAAAGATGTGATGGCAGGTATTGCCAGTAGCGGTCTTGAGTATTATCAGCCTTTATTTTTTGATACAAAAGACTGGGAGGCAGAGAGTAGTTTGTTTGCCTATTTGCCAAGTGACGCACTGTTTATTACTGATGAATTGATTCATGAAAAACAGGCAGATTACTGGTCACAAATCCAGCGCCGCTATGAAGAGCGCCGCCACGATATTGACAAGCCCATTGTCGCCCCTGAGTTGTTATATCTATTATCAAATACCTTTAATGAGCATCTGAATCATTATCCCCGTGTGATATTGAGCGCGCGTGATGAGTTGATTACCATGAATGATGGTGACGTTATAGACAAAGAGAATGGATCATTAGCGTCTACGGCCTCTACTCAAAAACAAGGGCTAGTCACGCTAAGCGCTCAGAAGCCACCACAACTGGCAGTAAATCATCAAAAAGCTGAACCTTTAAGCGAATTATTAGACTTTTTGAGTATACAGGCGCAAACCTCGACACCCGTCTTGGTGGTTGCTGAAACCGCAGGACGTCGTGAGATTCTGATTGAGCTATTCAAGGGTAAAGTCAATGTTAAGGCGTATGACAGCTTTGAAGCGTTTTTAGCGGCGGATAAAACAAAGAGAGTCGCTGATAATAACTTACCACAAGTCGGCTTGACAGTTGCACCCATTGAGCGCGGCGTTTATGTGCCTGAGCGTTTGGTACTGATTAGTGAGACACAATTATTTGGTCGGCAGGTGCTGCAAACACGTCGTCATCGTCAAAGCGGTGTATCAGAAGAATTTTTGGTAAAGAGCGTTACGGAAATAACGGAAGGCAGCCCAGTTGTCCACATCGAGCATGGGATTGGTCGTTATAATGGTCTGATTACTTTGGACGTTGGTGACGGTGAGCAAGAATTTATTCATTTAAAGTATGCCGATGACGCCAGTATTTATGTCCCAGTCGCTAATCTACAAATGATTAATCGCTATAGTGGTGGAGATCCGGCGTTAGCTCCGTTGCACAAAATTGGTAGCGGTAAATGGGATAAAGCAAAACAAAAAGCGCTAGAACAAATTCATGACGTGGCCGCTGAGCTCTTAAATATGCAAGCGCGGCGCGAAGCCAAAGTCGGTATTCATTTTAAAATAGACAGCTCACAATATGAGCTCTTTGCTAGCCAGTTTGCTTTTGAAGAAACGCCTGACCAAGCGAATGCCATTCATGCCGTGATGGAAGATATGAGACAAAATCAGCCAATGGATCGTCTCATTTGTGGAGATGTGGGTTTTGGTAAAACTGAGGTTGCCATGCGTGCCGCTTTTATTGCGGTTAGTGCAGGCTACCAAGTTGCCGTTTTGGTTCCAACCACGCTGCTGGCAGGTCAGCATGAAGACAACTTCCGCGATCGTTTTGCTGATTGGCCAGTACGAATTGAAACGTTATCTCGCTTTGGTGGTAAAAAACATCAAGATACCGTATTGGCTGATTTAGCGGCTGGTAAAGTCGATATCGTCATTGGTACTCATAAACTGCTACAACCGGATGTGAAGTTTTCCAATCTGGGCCTCATGATTGTCGATGAAGAGCATCGTTTTGGTGTGCGTCACAAGGAGCGTATCAAGGCTATTCAAACAGACGTTGATAGTATGTCAATGACTGCTACGCCTATTCCTAGAACGCTTAACATGGCACTGTCAGGTATGCGAGATATGTCAATCATCGCCACCCCGCCAGCACGTCGTCTGGCGATTAAAACTTTTGTGATGCAAAAGACAGAAGCATTGCTAAAAGAAGCAATCTTGCGTGAGCTTTTGCGCGGTGGACAGGTATATTTACTTCACAATGACGTTGCCAGTATCGAGCGTATGGCGGAGACTATTCGTGAGCTTGTTCCTGAAGCTCGCGTGGGTGTCGCTCATGGTCAAATGCAAGAACGTCAACTTGAACAAGTGATGCAGCAGTTTTATCATAAAAAGTTTAACGTATTGATCTGTTCGACCATTATCGAAACGGGTATTGATGTCCCCAACGCCAATACCATTATCATTGAGCGTGCTGATAAGTTTGGTCTTGCGCAGCTACATCAATTACGTGGTCGCGTAGGTCGTAGCCATCATCAAGCCTATTGTTATTTACTGGTACCCTCTATCAAAGGACTTAAAGGTGATGCTAAGCGTCGTCTGCATGCGATTGAACATGCCAATACCTTAGGCGCAGGCTTTATGCTGGCAAGTGAGGATTTGGAAATTCGCGGTGCTGGCGAGATATTAGGAAAACAGCAAAGTGGTAATATGCAGGCGATTGGTTTTAGCTTGTATATGGATATGCTGGAACGTGCCACCAAAGCCATTAAAGCAGGTAAAGAGCCTGATTTGAGTACACCATTGTCGCTGACCAGTGAGATTAATTTGCATAGCTCTGCTTTGATACCAGAAGAGTATTTGCATGATGTGCATCAGCGTTTGCTATTTTATAAGCGCATTAGCAATGCCGATGATAAAGAAGCGCTCACAGACATCCGTACCGAAATGATTGACCGTTTTGGTACATTGCCGGATCAGACTAAGCAACTTTTTGCGGTTCATGGATTGCGCTTACAAGCAGAACCGCTCAAGATTAATAAAATTGATGCCAATAGCAATAGTATGACGCTTGAGTTTGCCCCAGATACCCCAGTCGAAGCATTGGCAATTATCAAACTGATTCAAACCGATGGGCAGCGATATCGAATGAATGGTGCCTCTGGTATTCGTTATCAGGATGCTGATAAATTGGCAACGCCGCAACAGCGAGTTACTGTCATCCAAGACTTGCTTCGCTACTTTAGTGAACATATGGTTGATGAGTCCAGCTAGTCTAATTGGAGGATGGCGATAGGCGTGTTAGAGTATTGCAGTTTAAAAAACGCAGTCAATAAGTAATGGTGCTATTTTATCGGTTAGATACCTGATAAAATAACGGGATTATTTTGTATCTTTACCTATTTTTATCTTCGTTTATTTAAGTGCCATAACAAGAGAACCGTCATTATGTTCCAACTTCATCATAAACTTGCTGCTGACAGTTTTTTAGTGGGTGATTTTCCACTATCGACTTGTCGTTTAATCAATGACTGCCAGTTTCCGTGGTTGATCTTAGTGCCGCGTGTATCGGGCATTAAAGAGCTGTACGAATTGTCTGAGTCAGACCAAGCGCAGTTTTTGCGTGAATCAAGTTGGTTATCAAGCCAGCTTGCTAAGACTTTCCAAGCAGATAAAATGAATGTAGCAGCACTTGGCAATCAAGTACCTCAGCTGCATTTTCATCATATTGTTCGTTATCAAAACGACATGCAGTGGCCGAATCCAGTATGGGGCGTGGCCGCTGTTCCTTATACCAAAGACGTATTGGCGCAGATGCAGCAGACCTTAATGATGGCACTACGTGGACATCATCAAATGCCGTTTGATTGGCAGATGTAGGGTAATACTGCCAATAATTGGCTGACCATTATTGATTATAAAAGAGAGCCAGATAATTGTATTATCTGGCTTTCTTTATGATGTTATATCTAAAATATATCGATCAATAAAACGATAGAATAAGTAAGTCATTAACGGACGAAGGGAGTTTCTTTAGTTATCGGTGGCATAGGCTTTATTACAGTTAGAAAGTATAATATATTGTTGGGTAAACTTATAAATAAGCTATTATGAAAATTAACAGTATTTAGATATTTTTATAACACTTAATTTTCTCGTTGCCTGTTAGATAAAGTGATCATTTTTATGGCTTTCTTAGACATACTAAAATCAAAGTCTCCGTCGAAGGACAAAGAAATTTGCCGATTTGATTACCCAGAAGTTTTTGTATTGATTCTTACTGTAGCGTTGATTGCTTATTATTTTGATTTTCGCCCCACTTCAATGGCATTGTTGGTTACTACCGCCTTACCTGGTCTGATGATTCTTATTTATAACTATCGACGTCAGACAAGTTTTTGGACGTCCAATATTGTCATTATTTTATTGTCTGCAGTCATTGGATCTCTACAGTTTTGTTCAGTTATGTCACTGAGTTTGGCAGCTTTAATTGGCGTACGCATGATCATCGAGCCTAGAGATCATCTAAAGCTAATTACGGTAGCTTTGGTCACGACCGTTATTTTTTATTATGTCAGTACGATTTTAGAGGGTGTCGAAACGGCATGTATTGAGGGTTGGGTGCCATCTGTTGTGCTATTAGCTACTATGATGGTTATCCTATGTCAATTTCGACGCATCTATCAGGAGTATACAGATTATAAGGTACGTGCTGACCAAGCAGCAGGACGACTCAATACCATGGTGTCTGTCATAAATAAGCTGACCCGGTTTGTACCGCCGCAAATTTGGGAGCCAATTGTCAGAGCAGACAGTCCTGTCAGCGTATCAAATAAGCGAGCCAAGCTAACGATTATGTTCTCAGACATCGTAGGTTTCACTGAGCTGTCTGATAGCCTAAGTGCTGATAATTTGGCTGATATTTTGAATACTTACATGGAGCGTATGACCTTAATTGCCAATAAGCATGGGGCGGTACTCGATAAGTTTATTGGCGATGGTATGGTGTGTTTCTTTGGTGAGCCAAACAGCCGTGGTCCGCGACAAGATGCTTTGGACTGTGTGGCCATGGCGATAGATATGCGCCGTGAAATGCGTACTTTAAGACAAAAGTGGCGACTGATGGGTTTTGAAGGATTATACATTCGTATCGGTATCACGACAGGATATTGCCACGTGGGTAACTTTGGTAGTAATAATCGATTGAGCTATACTTTGATTGGTAAAGAGGCCAATCTGGCAGCGAGACTTGAGTCTAGCGCTGGCAAAGGCATGATACTGGTTAGTGAGAGCACATATGATTATATTTGTCATAATTACGAGTGCGAGCATGCTGGAGTGTTTCAACTAAAGGGTTTTGACAATAAAGTAAATGCATGGCAAGTATTGGACCCTGATTCTAATGTGACTCATCAATCAAAATGGGTGGATCACACCTTACCCGGTTTTAATTTGCATCTGAATTTTAAAGATATAAAAGATTATGATTATCAAGATATCATGACTCGTTTGAATTTTGCACTTGAACGTATCGAGCAGGAAAAAGAAAAAGTAGTCACAAATATTGAGGTGGAAGATAATCGTAATACCACCTCTCGTAAATAAAAATCTGAAGAGTAAATCCCTATACCCTTAAATATAAAAAAGCCAGCTATGATAAAGATAGCTGGCTTTTTTATTATCTATAAATCTAATTCACTACAGTTAATCAATGATTCTCTTTTGCATGATTGAGCGTATATTTTGGAATCTCAATAGTCAGATCGGTTTCTTCAAGCATCACTTGACAAGATAAACGCGAATCAGGCTCTAGTCCCCAAGCACGGTCTAGTAAGTCAGCTTCGACATCGTCCATCTCATCTAAACTATTAAAACCTTTACGAACGACCACATGGCAAGTGGTACAAGCTTTCGACATCTCACAAGCATGCTCAATTTTAATACCTTTTTCTAACAGTGCTTTACATAGGTTTTTGCCAGCTTCTAGTTCGACTTCAGTGCCTTCAGGGCAAATCTCATGATGGGGTAGTACAGTAATTTTTGGCATAAATTGTCTTTCCAATGCTAATCAATTTAAAAAAATAAAAAATATAGGAGGTAAGCTTAAGACAGCTTCTAAGTCACAAGGCTAGAGGTATCTACTACCAATCTTGTGCACTGGTTCCAGCCATACTGGCTTTTACGCTCTGATTCATGATGCGGGCAGCAAAAGCATCACTGTGCGGTTTGAGCTGAGCTTGCTTGGTTTCGATTACAGACAAGTCATCAGTGCTAAGCGCTGTCTGTAATGCTTGTATCTGCTCAGCTAAAGCGTGCTGCTCCTCAGAGGTCAATAATGGGGCAAACTCCTTCAAAGCCGACTGTAGAGCCAATACTTCTCGCTCAGCTTCCACTTTGGTTTCAATCAAAGAGCGTGTGTTTTTATCTTCTTCTGCGTACTTAAAGCCTGAAACAAGTAACTGCTCTTTTTGTTCATCTGATAAACCGTAAGAAGGCACAATCTCAATCTTACTCTCGGTTTTAGTGGTGGTTTCTTGTGCAGTCACAGTTAACTGTCCATTAGCGTCAACACTAAATGTGACCTCAATTCGAGCAAATCCTGCTTTCATTGATGGAATACCATACAACTCAAAACGACCTAGCGAACGGCAGTTTTCTACGGTTTCGCGCTCACCTTGTACGACATGAATCACCATGCCTGTTTGACCGTCTTGATAAGTGGTAAATATTTGACGTTTTTTAACAGGAATTGGCGTATTACGAGGAATAAGCACTTCCACCAGACCGCCCATAGTCTCAAGACCAAGCGACAAGGGTGTTACATCCAACAATAATAAATTATTATTAGCATCGCCATTGACAAGTTGATGGGCCGTTTGCGCCGCGCCCAAGGCAACGACTTCATCTGGATTCAAACGACAAAGAGGTTGTTTTTCAAAAAAGTTAGTAACTACTTTCTGTATTGCAGGCATACGGGTAGAACCACCGACTAAGATGACTTCATCCAAATCTGCACTCGATAATTTAGCATCACGCAGCACTTGCTCACAGACGCTCAACGTGCGGCGGCTTACGGGTTCTATAATAACAAGTAGGTCTTCACGGCTTAATACACCTTGATAAAACTGATTGTTCACAGTGATATTAATATTCACTTGTTCAGCATCGGTCAATGCTTGCTTATAAGTTTTGGCTTGCTGGGCGAGGATTGATTTATCATGACGACTTACATCTTTTGGGTCGATATCCAACTGTTTGATGAGCCAATTGGTCAGCAAGCGGTCAATGTCGTCACCACCAAGTGCACTATTGCCACCCGTTGCCAATACTTCAAAGACCCCATCTGTCAGCTTTAAAATAGAGACGTCAAAGGTGCCGCCACCAAGATCATAAATCAAATAATAGCTTTCTTTAGCATCGGCCTGAGTTGGTTGATCCAAACCATAGGCTACTGCCGCAGCAGTTGGTTCGTTTAATAAACGCAAGACATTGATACCAGCGGCTTGAGCGGCATCTTTTGTTGCTTGGCGCTGTGCTTCATCAAAATAAGCAGGAACCGTAATCACGGCGCCTTCAATACTGTCAGCAGGTAACGCACTCGCTGCTCGCTGCTTGAGCGTTGCTAAAATTCGTGCTGAGACTTCAACTGGCGATACCTCACCTTGAGCAGTCACAAATGTCGGCATATCATCTTTATTACCGCTTAGCTCATAAGGATGAGAAAATTTGATATCCGATTGACTACGGCCCATAAAGCGCTTGGCTGAGACAATGGTATTTTTTGGATCATCTGCCAAGTGAGAGAAGGCGTCGTTACCAACCAAAGGATTACCTGAGCTTGGATAATAGACAATGGACGGCAATAAAGTGTCATTGCTTGAATCAGCTTCTAAGACTTGCGCCTTGCCTGACCGTACTACAGCGACCAATGAGCGTGTGGTACCAAGGTCAATTCCTAGGCCAAAACGATGCTGATGAGGTTGAGCGCTTTGATTGGGTTCGGCAATTTGCAATAAAGACATAAGATAACTCAGAGATAAAATAAATAAGTGAAATGAAGCAAATACAACACACGTACGGTGATACATTAAAGGCGTCTATTTTGCTCTCAATGCAGCGAAGCGAAGCAATCAGGCGTGCTGAAAATAAAAAAATAGATTATACGATATAGCGGATATTACTTTAACCATAATGTCCAAATAAGCACCATAAGTTCAAAATACTTTTGCACAAGAGCCAATAGACCAGATAAGTTGTACAAATTTAATGGTCAGATATCTACGATATCGAAATGTTAAACATATAGGTCGTCATCATCTGCCTGATGAGCGGTCGCGACTTCATCAAGACCTGTGGTAACATCAGCATTCAACTTCACTAAAAACTTTAGTTTTTGCGTGGCATCGATGGCTGTTTGCCAGTCTTTACTTTGATACGCATTGCTGAAGCGGTCAGATTGTTTGGCCAAGCGTTCTACGATCTGCGGATGCAGTTGCTGTAATACCAAACGGTCTTTATCGGTGATAGCATCATCCAAATCCATGCGCATTTGCATCGCATCTTCTAAAAACTCCAAATCTGCAATTGAGTGCTCTACATTCTGCGCTTGACCTGCTATTTCTAAAAGGTAGCTAGCACGGCTATCAGGTGCGCTTAATGTCTGATACGCTTGATTGATCAGTGCGGATGCTTGCTCAGAATGCTGCTGAGCTTGTGCGGTATCTGCTAGATTTTTTGCAACATTGTCAGGATGATACTGCTTTTGAAGCAGACGTAGATGTTGATCGAGACGTTCTTGATGGACCTCAAATTGTACTGGTTGCTCAAATAGAGCAAAGAAGTTATCAAACTGAGCTTCTGGAGTCATATCGGTCATGTCATACGCCTTACTTTTTTTATTTGTTTTTAACGTTTCTATCAGCAATTAAATTACAAAAACTTAGACGGTAAATGACTCACCGCAACCACATTCACCTTTTTGATTGGGATTGGTAAATTTAAAGCCTTCGTTCAAACCTTCTTTTTCATAGTCCATTAACAAGCCGTCCAAATAAACCAAGCTTTTAGGATCAATAAAAATACTGACGCCACGGCTTTCATAGCGCGTGTCATTTTCGTCAGGTGTATCAACAAACTCTAAAACATAAGCCAAACCCGAGCAACCTGCTGTACGTATGCCGACTCTAATGCCTTCACCTTTACCGCGATTGTCCAAAAAATCTCGAACATGCTGAGCGGCGCGTTCTGTCATTTCAATCATGCCAACTCCCATTGACTATCAATAAGAAATATCTATAAAACATTATACAAACTGGCAACCCAAATGACGAGTTCGCCAAAGTAATGTGCCAACAACGTTTAGAAAATAAAAGGTGACAATTGCGTAAGCGTTATTGTCACCTCTTTAGCGTTAGTCGCTGTTCAACGTACTGCTACTAAAGCATTGCTAATAAAATAACAACTTATGCACGAACAAGTTAGCTGGCTGCTGCTTCTACGCTGTGCTTACCTTTATAGTCGCTAATAGCAGCTTTAATGGCATCTTCAGCAAGAACAGAGCAATGCACTTTTACTGGTGGTAATGCTAGTTCTTGTGCGATATCGTTGTTTTTGATTTCGCTAGCTTGATCCAAGCTTTTGCCTTTAAGCCACTCAGTAACAAGCGAGCTTGATGCAATCGCTGAGCCACAGCCATACGTTTTAAAGCGTGCGTCTTCGATGATGCCATTGTCATCAACTTGAATTTGTAGGCGCATTACATCGCCACAAGCTGGGGCACCAACCATACCAGTGCCAACGTTTTTGGCATTTTTATCAAGATTGCCAACGTTGCGTGGGTTTTCGTAATGATCAATAACTTGGTCACTATAGGCCATGGGGTTTTCTCCTAGTTAGATGATGAGCAGTAGCTTAAGTGTTTAAAACGCTACTGACTCATCGATAATTGGGGTCAAACTGGTCATTTATAGAAACAGTGTTTGTAGAAACTGAATTTATAATTGTCTGATTAATTATTTAATGGTTATATTTTATAACCATATTAGTATTTTGGTACAAATTTTTAATGCTCAGACCATTCGACTGAGTTTAAATCAACACCTTCTTGATACATGTCCCAAAGTGGTGATAGGGCACGCAATTTATCAACTGCCTCATGCATTTGTTTAATAACCGTATCGATATCTTCTTCAGTGGTATAACGTCCAAAGCTAAAACGGATTGAGCTATGAGCCAATTCGTCTGGGCGACCAATAGCGCGTAATACATATGATGGCTCAAGTGTCGCTGACGTACAGGCTGAACCTGATGAGACAGCTAGATCTTTTAGAGACATCATGAGTGATTCACCTTCAACAAAGTTAAAGCTGATATTCACAATGTTAGGTACGCTGTGCTCAAGATCACCATTGAGATAAATCTCTTCGATATCTTGTAGACCGTTCCATAATTTTTGACGCAATTTCGCTGCATGAGCATGGTCTTCTTCATAACGCTCATTAGCTAGAGCAAATGCTGCACCCAAACCAACGATTTGATGTGTTGGCAATGTACCTGAACGCATACCACGCTCATGACCACCGCCGTGCTGTTCTGCTTTTAGACGAATACGAGGTTTACGACGAACAAATAAGGCACCGATACCTTTAGGACCGTATGCTTTGTGACCTGAGAAACTCATCAAGTCAATTTTCATCTCTTCAAGATTGATCAACACTTTACCGACAGACTGAGCACCATCAACGTGGAACACGATACCAGCTTCACGAGTGATTTCGCCAATAGCAGCAACATCAGTTACCGTACCAAGCTCATTATTCACCATCATGAGCGATACTAAAATCGTATCATCACGCAGTGCTTCTTTAACTTGCTCAGGTAAAATCAATCCAGTGCTTGGTTGTGGCTCAAGATAAGTAATCTCAAAGCCTTCTTGCTCAAGCTCACGGCACGTATCAAGTACCGCTTTATGCTCAATTTTACTGGTAATGATGTGCTTACCGCGAGACTGGTAGAAATGTGCCGCACCTTTAATAGCTAAGTTATCAGATTCAGTTGCACCAGAAGTGAAAACAATTTCGCGTGGGTCAGCGTTAATGACTTCAGCAACTTGCTGACGAGCCGTTTCCACCGCTTCTTCTGCTTGCCAGCCGTAACCGTGCGAACGCGAGGCTGGGTTACCAAAGATGCCATCTACAGTCAGATACTCGCTCATCTTAGCAGCTACTGACTTAGCAACTGGTGTGGTGGCGGCATAATCTAAGTATATAAGGTTGTTATGTTGGCTCATGCTGGGTTTGCCTCGCTGTTCGATAAAGTAATAGTGTTGATGTCTTTTATGGAAATATCTTTAGTAGATATGTGCTGACGCTCTGAAACCGATTGCACGTTTTCCATGTCTAATAATTGCGCTAAAGTTATATTTTTCAAGTACTGTTCGATATGGTTGGATAACGCAGACCATAAGTCGTGAGTTAAACACATTGTACCATCTTGACAGTCGCCGCGTCCTTCACATTGCATCGCATTCACTGATTCGTCAACCGCCGATATGATGGTCATCACATCTATTTCATGTAATGGTTTGGCTAAAAGATAACCACCAGCGGCACCGCGAATACTAGTAACAAGACCACGTTTGCGAAGCTTTGAAAATAGCTGTTCAAGATAAGAGATAGAAATCGATTGTCTTTTGGCAATGTCTGATAAAGAAACTGCAGTATCCTGCTGACTGGTTTGTAATGCCAAATCTAGTAATGCAGTAACGGCGTACCTGCCTCGAGTAGTCAAACGCATATGTTATCTCCAAACTTTTATGTCATTTTTATTTAACAACGTTCTTAGCGAGCTGAGCATGACAGTAGCCCATAATATGAGCACTACTTGTAAAATGTGATACTGGCTAAGATTTGTCTTATCGTTATTAAACAACAGATGATCGACCCGATGTGTGCAACGATTGAACCCATTATACTTAATCCTGAGTAATTTAGTCAAGATTAAAGTATGGTTGAATGGTTAATCTAGCTCATCATGATGATTGATAAAAACAATGACATTAAAAAGAGAAGGAACCACATAGATGAGGAGAGGACGTCAAGCTTTTGTTTTAAAAATAAAAATCTATGCACAACATTAACAAGTATATAAAAACAAAAAAGCGTTTAATGCCCATCAGATAGCAGGCATCAAACGCTTATACAGACGGCACCGCACTGTCTATTAATACTTAATCAAAACTAATTCATCAATAGCGCTATGATAGAGCCAATCATAACAACGATGGCAATGACCGTTACGATCATCAGGGTTTTTTGCTTACTCTGTAACTCTTTTAGCGTCGTTTCAAGTTCGCGATTTTTAATGGTTAAGGTATTAATTTGGGTTTGCTGCTCTTTAATACGGAGCTGATAGCTCTCTTTTTTATCCGCCATTTCAGCGTCAGTAGGATGGCTTTTATCTTTTCCACCCTTAAACTTCTGAATCACGCCTCGAATCAAATTACCAACACCAAGCTGCATAATAAATTGCTTGACCAGTTGTACTTGGACAGACTCACCGCGCATTTGTAGCTTCTCAGTTGCCTCGCTATCGTGAGTGCTGATAGCGTTGATAATTTGAACACTATAAGCATTAATGATGACATCAGGCTCACTACGACCAATTGGTAGTTCAGCATCTAGCAATACACCCTTAGTGCTAAAAGTAGCAAAAACCTCGACATGGGGTAAATACAAACGTAGTGCTACAACAGTACCTTGTTTGGCTAGCGGATAAGCGGCTTTACGCAGTTCGGGATCCAAACGTAACAATAGTGTTAGCGCCGACTCGATGAATACCAAAATAATATTAAGAAGAGAGTGGGACAACGTAGAACGCTTCATGTAAATAATCCGTTTTTTATTTGACAAATCTGAGGCAGAAGATAAACAAGGTTTAAATTCTGCCTCAATAGATGCAATGTTATTTTCTTATAGTAACGTCTTTATAATAAAAAGTAACGCTAGTTTCTGCTGGTTAATAAATTATTACCTGATTACTTGGCAGTCAATAAAAAAGCTGGTACTCATAATTATCAATGTAGTAGAAGGTAACACATATCATTTTGCTAACAGAATCATCGATATTTTAGCTAAAATAAACATCTATGTGGAGAGTTGCAAAGGCTTTGCGTAACATTGAGTGTCAAATACGTAGTTCAGAGAACGAAAATATGTAAAATCACTTGCGCTCCTTATGCTGCCTTGATATAAAGACGATAACAAAGCGACACCTGTTAATATGCCAGTCAGGCAGTTCTTATTGCTTAAATGCTATGAGAACGTTACAATGCTTGGCGTGAGCGTTTATTATCCCCCTTAAACTTGAAGGAAATTTTATGAATAAGTCAGAATTAATTGATAGCATCGCAGACAAAAGTGGTCTAAACAAAACCCAAGCTGGTGATGCCCTAAACGCTGTTATGGAAAGTGTTGGCGAAGCATTAGAAGCTGGCGATAGCATTTCACTAGTTGGCTTTGGTACTTTTAGCGTAAAAGACCGTAAAGCACGCACTGGTCGTAACCCTAAGACTGGTGAAGAGCTTAGCATTCCAGCAAGTAAGGTACCAAGCTTTAAAGCTGGTAAAAACCTAAAAGAGCGCTTAAACTAAGCCGTTCTTTTAAGCGATAAGCTGCATGCGCTGTATGATGAAAGCAGATAAACAAAGACAGCGCTTGCTGGCCGTGATACAGATATATCATCGTTCATGACTTGGGTTTTACTCTAAGTAAAGATTTGAACGAAAAAAAGCACCTAATAACTGGGTGCTTTTTTTATTGGGATAGTTTGTATCAGACAACGTGAATATTTTGAGTATATATCAAAAATCACGTATCATAGGGCGCGCGATAGATGCGTTGTTTAAACAAGGCTGCTTTATACGGCCTTATTATTTTTCAGTAAATGCATATGTTCTTATTCTTACCATTGCCTGCTTAGATAGCATTGATATTAATAATAATATTACAATGGTTTTTCATCAATATAGGTTAATAAAGCAGAGATAATTATGGATAAATTGCGCGATTTTTTAAAAAGCTGGCCAGGTCGCATTTTATTGATTTTATGCCTATCGCCGCTCGCTCTACTGGGTGTCGAAAGCTATTTTGGCGGCGGGGTTGATCCCAACCAGATCGCTCAGGTGGGTGATGCTAGCGTAGGATTGTCAGAGTATCAGACTGCCGTAAATAACCGTCGCACTGAGATATTAGAGCAAGTTGATGATGCCAGCCTATTGAATGAAGATGTATTACATGAGCAGGTACTAAAAGGTCTTGTTGATCGTACGTTGTTAGAACAGCAAGCTGGTAAGCTTGGCATGACAGTCTCTGACGACACCATCAATCGTTTATTGCGTGAAGAAGAAATATTCAAGGATGCAGAGGGTAATTTCTCTAACGATCAATTTGCAAACTTTTTGCGTCAGCGTGGTATGACTAAAAACCAGTTATTTGCAGAATTTCGCAATCAGCTTAGTCTCGATCAGCTTAATGCCAGTATCGTAGGTACGGCAGTGTATCCAATGAAAGCCGTTAGTCAACTGATTGATTTGCAGCTTGAGTCACGTAATATCTGGCTGTATCGTTTCAAATGGCAAGATTATGCAGAGCAGGTCAAAGTAAGTAAAAGCGACATACAATCTTATTACGATGCCAATAAAAATACACTAAAAAGTGCAGCGATGGTAGATTTGGCTTATTTGCAACTGACCCCTCAATCTATTCAAGTTAATGATGTCACTAAGGAAGACTTGCAGCAGCAATATGACGCTTATAAGCAAAGTCAGGCAATCAATGATGAGCGTCAAATTAGTCAAATCTTATTGACAGGTGATGATGCCAAAGCACGAGCAGATAAGATAAAAGCTCGTCTAAATAAAGGTGAGTCTTTTGCAGCATTGGCAAAAGCAGAATCTGATGATCCATCAGGAGAGACAGGTGGCGATATCGGTCGATTTAACCCAACGGTCTTCGGTAATGACGCAGAAGCAGTTGAAAAAGCTTTAGAAGGGCTGAGTGTTGGTGGCGTGACCGCGCCAGTTAAGACCAGCTTTGGCTATCAGATATTTACTGTAACAGAAGACAATGGCAGTAAGATGCCAACGCTAGAGAGCATGCGTGACGAGTTAACCGCTAAAGCAAAAGAATACAAACGCCAAGAGATGTATGCCGATAAAGTGACCGCAATTAATGACTTGGCAGCAGATGGGTTTAGTATTGAAGATATTGCTCAGCAAGAGAATGTAACGCTCAAACGTATTAAAGACTATACTAAAGAAAATAATCAATCGGTACTGTCTCAGCCAGCGGTTATCAAACAGGCCTTTGATGAATTCACTATTCAAGATCAGGCAGTAACAGCTGGTATCGAAGTTGGAAATGGTAATGTTTGGGTGCAACCAAGTAACTATCGTCCTACTAAGACCCTTACTTTAGCAGCGGCAACCCCGAAAATTACTCAAATATTACGCCAGCAAAAAGCCACAGCATTGGCAGTGAAGCAAGCCAAAACATTGGCTGCTGGTATTAAGACGCCAGCTGATATCGGTAAACAACCAGTACGTCTTCAATCACTAGGCAGTGTCAACCGTCAGACAACTCGATTGACAGAAAAAGAGCGTGGATTGGCATTCAGTCAGCAAGCTGCTGATAATGGTGTCGTTGCTGTCGCTAGTGAAACTGAGACAGGTGCCACGTTATTGGTGGGTGATCGTATTAAGACAGAACAACAGTCACCATTGTCTGAGATGCAAAGAGCGCAAACCGCTACTATCATTCGTGATAATTTGGGACAAGATCAACTACAGGACTATCTAGATTATCTGCGCTTGGTATATAAAGTTGAAATCAATGAAGCCAACATGAAAAACGCACAGGGGCGTTAATCGATTGACTGATTATTGAAACTGACCAATTATGAAAATGAAACATAAAAAAGCCACTGTATTTTGACAGTGGCTTTTTTATTATCTACAGCTTCGACTTATTAATGGCGGAAATGGCGCATACCTGTAAATACCATCGCGATACCATGCTCATTTGCTGCAGCAATGGTCTCATCATCACGCATAGAACCACCTGGCTGAATAATGGCAGAAATACCAACTTGGGCAGCATTATCAATACCATCACGGAATGGGAAGAAGGCATCTGATGCCATGACAGCACCTTCAGTAGCTAATCCCGCATGCTCAGCTTTGATAGCTGCAATACGGGCTGAATTAACGCGACTCATTTGACCTGCACCCACACCAATCGTGCGCTGACCTTTTGCATAAACAATGGCATTAGATTTGACATATTTCGCCACATTCCAGCTGAAAAGTAGATCGGCAATTTGCGCTTCGGTTGGCTGCACATCTGTGACGATGGTCAGGTCATTAGCAGTAATCAAACCAAGATCTTGCTCTTGTACTAACAGACCACCATTAACGCGCTTGTAGTCCAGCTGGGTATCACGCTGATCCGGTGCAGGTAGTTCGCCGCATACCAATACGCGCACGTTTTTCTTAGCAGCCGTTGCTTTGAGTACACCTTCTTCAACGCTAGGGGCGATAATCACTTCAACAAACTGGTTGTCGATGATGGCATGAGCAGCTGCTAACGTTAACGGACGGTTGAAAGCGATGATACCGCCAAAAGAAGACTCAGGGTCTGTGCTAAAAGCCGTGCGATAAGCCGTTACCTGATCAGCATCAACAGCGACACCGCAAGGATTAGCGTGCTTAACGATAACGCAAGCAGGTGTACTGAAAGCTTTTACGCATTCAAGCGCTGCATCAGTATCGGCGATATTGTTATAAGACAGTGCTTTGCCTTGCAATTGCTTAGCGGTCGCAATAGAGGCTTGCTGGCTTTTTAATGGGTTATTTTCTACATAAAAAGCGGCATTCTGATGTGGGTTTTCACCGTAGCGTAGGTCCTGTACTTTTTCAAGTTGCACATTAAATGTACGCGAAAAATTCTCAGCGCTTTGGTCTTCATTGACACGGCTACCTAAGAAGTTGGCAATCATACCGTCATATTGTGCAGTATGTTCAAAAGCTTTCACTGCCAAATCGTAACGTAAAGCAGCTGTCAGTTCAGTACCATCACCCAATGCAACAAGTATACGCTCATAGTCACCTGGATCAGTGACGATTCCAACGTGGGCATGGTTTTTTGCCGCTGAACGTACCATAGTAGGACCACCGATATCAATATTCTCGATGGCATCGTTCATGGTTACATCAGCACGAGCAATGGTTTCAGCAAAAGGATATAAATTCACCACAACCAAGTCAATACGTTCGATTGCATGCTCACTCATTACAGCATCATCTGTACCGCGACGTCCGAGGATGCCGCCATGAATTTTAGGATGCAGGGTCTTAACACGACCATCCATCATCTCAGGAAAGCCTGTGTAGTCAGATACTTCGGTGACAGCAATATTGTTTTCTGTGAGTAACCGATAAGTGCCGCCAGTAGATAGTAAGCCAAAACCTGCTTTGATAAGACCCTCGGCAAACTCAACGATATTAGATTTATCAGAGACCGATAATAGTGCAAGTGGGGTTGTACTCATAAAAAAACTTCCATAAAAAAAGCCTGACGTAAACGTCTGGCAAGGGGATAATGACAATTATTGTAGACGATATCGCTGAGGATAAAATCATGAACGTCAAATTGCCATACATAGTGAAGATTAATGAATATAAAAGCGCTCATATAGCCTGTGCTACATTAAGTCGTAAGTTTTGAGTTTTTTGCGTAAAGTACCGCGATTAAGACCAAGAATTTGCGCACATTTGGTTTGATTGCCTCGAGTTTTTTCGAGCACGACAGATAAGAGGGGTTCTTCAATTTGTTTTAAGATCAATTCATACAAATCAGTAGGTGTCTCGTCACCCAGCATGGCGAAATACTGTCTTACCACACGTTCTACATGTACACGTAAAGGCTCCTGTGCATGATTGGTATCACTACCTAAAGAAGAGCAAAAACCATGCGCTGGATGACGATAGTCGTTCTCATTATAATCGGCAAGATGATCAGAGCTTTTGGCAAAATGATTGGCGTTATGCTGTGCATGAGTTGCCATAAGATAATGTCCTTTAGAGAGAATCAAACCATGAGAGGGTAGGGTATTATATCAAACTAATTTTGTCTAGCGCTGACAGATTGGCTGTTATCTTCAGTAGGATTATCGAGTAAGAACAGTTTTATACTGTAAATGACCGCCTATTTTGCTGCTCAACAGCGAAATCAGTACAAAGGATTTATAGTGATTTCGCGGATTTTTGTATCAGCTACGGGAATTGTAAACAAAAGCTGCCTAGCACTAGCAGCAGCCAAATAGTTTTGTTTACTCAGTAAATACTCTTCTGGTGTCGCGATAAATTCGCCAATCATACTATTCGCACTATAAACACTGACCTTGAGATTTGGGTAAAGCTGTGCTTTTGCACTTTGATTATTTAACGTCGCACTTACATCGCTAAAGGTGCTGGCATCATTAACTAGGCTTGAACGGTGATTGGTGTTAACAATTGATAATGCATTTAAATCAGCGCTTGGCAAACTACAAGCAGCGATAGAACAGATGGCTTGTAGGCGTTCAGCATAAACTGGATTTTTGACCAGATTTTCTAAATTAAAAATGACATATTGGGCAAAAAGTAAGAGAGCCAGTACTGAGCATCCAAGTACCCATAGTAATGAGGCAATTGACTGTTTTTCAGACGTTGGTGAAAATTTTGCTTGAGATTTTCTAATATGCTTTTCGGGAATGTTGTTTTCGTCCTTAAGAGGCACACCCATATTCAGCAATAATTGTGATAAATCTGTATCATCTTGCAGTGTCTCTTCACGCTTATTTTGTTCTTTTAGAAGCTCCTCAAGCCATGCATTGTCTGTTTTTTGATCTACGCTTGCATGAATATCATTAGCTGCTACTGAGCTAATTGCAGAGGGTGCTATTGACGTATGGTCATTTAATAGAGGTTTCGTAGAGGCGTGGCTGTTTTTATTTGCTGCTTTAGAGGTATTATACGAAGGTGTATTAACAGGAGTGGATGCATGACTTGCTTGAGTCAACCATGCATCCATACTGTCTAGTGAGTCATACTCTAACTCGGTATCTGAGGCCTCATCAATATCCATATCATCATAAATCAAATCATCAGATGACAATTCTTTTACCAGTTGCCTATTCGTAGACGGCATATTTTGATTGGGTGATTTGGTTTCTGATCGAGTATTAGTACGATAGCTAGTATGAGTGACAATAAGATGTTGATTGACCAAAAAACTTTGTTGACACTGCTCACAGTTGACGATGGCATTTACTTTATTTAACTGAGTCTGCTGTACGTCAAAGCAAGCTTTGCAATGGGGGCATTGAGTTTTTATGGCAGTGGTCATAGGGTCGAATCCAAAAAAGATGGTTATCAATACCGCTCAGCCACTTATAAAAACTGCCTATCACGCTCATACTTGCATTCAAACGTACAACAAATTGATGAGTTACAGCTAAAGATAGAGTGGCATCAAACACATAACATTTGACTACCCTCTATCGTAACAGATGTAATTAAATGTTGCTAGCCTGTAAATGTACCAGATAATCGCTGCCAGTGCTGCTCTTCTTGGGCAGTGAAAGCATGTTTCGGATCAAGTGTAAAATAGGGCTGATAAGCTGCCATGACCTGTTCAGTTTGAGACTCAATCAATCCCGCCAAAACAATACGACCTTTTGGTGCGATTAAGGTAGAAAAATAAGGCGCTAAGCCAATCAAAGGCTTGGCCAAAATATTGGCAACGATCACATTGACAGGCAAGATATCATGCTCTGAGCAATAATCAGTGAAGGCTTCTGGCAAAAATGCTTGTAGACGGTCACCCACTTGGTTGCGTGCTGCATTTTGATTGGTGGCCAATACGGCTTGAGGGTCGATATCGACGGCAAATACGTGACGTGCACCTAATAACAAAGCGGCAATGCCCAAAATACCCGAACCACAACCATAATCGATGACAACTTTATCATTTAAATCTTGTTCTGTTAGCCAATCAAGACACAAACGAGTGGTGGCATGATAGCCAGTCCCAAAAGCAAGTCCTGGGTCCATAATAATGTTGGTTGCCTCAGGGTTAGGCGGCGTTATCCAATTTGGCACAATCCATAAGTTATTGGCACATTCGATAGGATGATAGTTACTCATCCATTCGCGTTCCCAGTCTTTGTCATCAACGGCGCTCAGCCAAATACGTGTGGCTTGTACTTGCGCGGCAATCTCATGACTCAGCTGCTCAACGGCTTGGCGGCTACCCGTGTCAGTTGTGGCATCGAACAGTCCGGTTAAGATGACATCATCCCATAGTGGTGATTCACCAGGTAATGGCTCAAATAAAGGCTGGTCACCTGCGTCGTCTAAAGCGATGGATAATGCCCCTGCTTCTAGTAGCAGTGCCTCAGCCAAATCGACGTTTGCTTTTTCACATTGTAAATGCAGTTGTTGCCATGCCATAACGATAACCTTAAGCTTGAATAAAAATGAATATAGATATGTTTTGAGTGAACGATGAACGTACCAAATTTAAAAAATAATAGTATGGTTTTCTTGTCTAGTGCTTGATGGCTCAAGTACTGAATTTATTAGCGTAAGGCTTGCTTTGCTTCACGTATGACACGCGAATTACCTTGAGCTTGTCCAGACTGCAAGATAATTTGCCACAAGGCTCGCCTACGACTAGAATCTTGCGAAACCGTAAGCCCGCGTCTAGCCATCGCCTCTGCTTTGCGAGGTTGGTTCTTTTTCAATGCCACTTGCGCCAGATAAAAGTATACGGCAGAAGACTTAGGCGCTAGGCGCTGTGCACGAGTGAAGCTGTTTTCAGCATTGGTCAGATTGCCAGATTTCAGTTGATTGATGCCAGTTTGCATCAAATTGCGAAATGCTGGCAGATCACTGTTGTTGCTTGTTGCTCTCTGAGTCCTTTGCTGTGAATTTTTTCTTGCTTGCTCTAGTAACTCGTTGCGTGAGGGTACTATTGGTTCTGAGATCATATAATCATCACGAGAAGGAGTGAGGATGATGGTATTAGATGGAATCGATGCGGAGCTAGGTGTATTAAGAACAGGTGTCTCTTGCGTCAAGGGATTTGATGGTTCAGAAGAACCATCAGACTCAATCGCATAATCGCTTTCATCATCGGCTCTCACGATAGGCGCTTGAGTGACAGGCGTAACCTTTACTGTGGTAACGGCTTCTGACACTTGTTCCTGTGATGGTAAGCTGGCTTGTATAGGTGTACTCTGCGCTGTAGTAGACATACTTGGTGCAGTCTGGCAGGCACTCAAACTTAACATGGCGATCAGTACACCAACTGTCAATGAGGTATTGGCAGTGCTGCTCTTTTTGAGTGGCATTATAAACACCTGCTTAGCTAATACAGTTTGATTGAGAGATAACATCATGTCGAAACCCTTTATAAGTTTTAAAAACAGTTTTAGCGTCATTGAACTCTAAAACCACTCAACGGCACGGTCATACCAAGTATCAGCACGACTTTCTGCATCATCACCTTCTTGATTGTCAGAGTCAACCGCTTCGCCATTTGGAATCTCCAAACCTTCACGGCGACGTTGCTGGTTGATAGCGCTTTCCTGATCCTGTCCTTGCATCTGTTCACGATTACGATCTTGTTGATAAAGACCAATTGCACAACTACTGGCCTCTTCTGGCAAATGCGCAGACATTACTGGTAAGTAGCGAGCATCAGCACAGCGCTCATTCGATAATTTGCCTGAATTGTTTTCAAGCCATAACCATTCGATACCTTCAGGTTCAGGCAGTGCCACAGGGGTAAGTTTTAAGCGTTTCATATAGTCAACCCAAACTGGTAGGGCACCTGTACCACCGCTCAAACCAATTGGCTTGTTGTCATCACGACCTACCCAAACCACACTGACATAGTTGCCACTGTAGCCTGCAAACCAAGCATCGCGGAAATCATTTGTAGTGCCTGTTTTACCCGCCAAGTTTAGATTGCTACCAAGCGATTGCGCACGTTTAGCAGAACCCGTTGCAACCACTTGTTGTAACGCATAGTTGGTCAAAAAATTGGTTTCAGGTGGGATGCTACGCTGAGTGTTTAAACCAGTACGTTGCAAAATGCGACCACGATCATCAATCACAGTACGAATACTATGAATCGGCGTGCGAAAGCCACCCGTCGCAAACACTTGGTAGACGCCAAGCATATCCATTGGGCTAAGATTAACTGAGCCTAATAAAGCAGAAGGATAAGGTGGTATTTTTTCTTTAACCCCCATGCGCTGTAACTGCTTGGCAAAGGTGTCTACTCCGAACTCCATACCTAAACGTACGGCACTGTGATTATAGGAGTTTGATAAAGCAGTGGTGAGTGGCACAAAACCATGATCACGATTGTCATAGTTTTTAGGATTCCACTTGGTACCGTCATTCAAATTCACCGTAATTGGCGAGTCGTCTATTGAGCTGGCCAGATTATAACGACCGCTTTCAAGTGCTGTCATATAGATAATAGGTTTTAACAACGAGCCCACTTGACGCTTAGCATCGACGGCGCGGTTAAAGCCTGTAAATTCACTACCACTGCCGACCACAGAGACAAGCTCGCCCGTTTCAGGATTGGCACTTACCAAAGCACCCTGTAGATTTTTGGTTTTACTATTGTTGCGGCGCAACTCCCCAAGCTTTTTATCAACGGCTTTGTCTGCTGCTAACTGAGCAATAGGATCTAGCGTACTAATGATAATCAGACCTTCGTTTTTGAGATCGTCAGAGTAGTACACAGTGTTTAATTCACGTTTCACGATATCTAGAAAGTCTGGGAATTGACTCTTGCCCTCAACAGGCTTATCAACGATGCCAAGTGATTGCTTCACTGCTTTATCGTAGTCTTCTTGGCTGATTGAACCCACTGCCAGCATATTACTAAGGACAATATCACGGCGCGCTTTTGAATCATTTGGATTGCGACGAGGATTATAAATACTTGGACCTTTTGCCATCCCGACAAGCATGGCTTGTTGATCCAAACGCAGCTCATTCAAAGGTTTGTCAAAATAGAATTGTGATGCCAAACCAAAACCATTGATCGAGCGATTGCCATTCTGGCCCAAATAAATCTCATTCAAATAAGTTTGGAGAATCTCATCTTTACTATAGTGCAGTTCAAGTAGCACGGCCATTAAGGCTTCATTGGCTTTACGTTTTAGGGTGCGGTCAGAATTCAGATAGAAATTTTTAATTAGCTGCTGCGTAATGGTTGAACCACCCTGTCTAGAGCCACCTGAAAAGTTATTGAGAACAGCACGTGCAATACCACGTATCGAAACCCCTTTATGCTCATAAAATGCACGGTCTTCCGTGGCTATCAATGCATCGATCAATGGCTGGGGTACTTCATCTAACGAGACGACCAAGCGATCTTCGTTGCTATCTGGATAGATACCGCCAATATTGACAGGTTCCAAACGAATGATGCCACTTTTAGCAGGTAAAGTGCTTTGAATCGACTCGATTTTATTACCAGCAATGGTCATTTTAATGACCTGCTCTTTGTCGACATCACTTGAGCTATAAGTAAAGCCACGCGTATGGATAAAATAGGTATTGCCTGAGCGATGATAAGTACCCGTGCGATCATAGGACTTATTGCTTTGATAATTTAAAAGCTCAAGCCACGTCTTCATCGTATCTCTATCAACATTCGCACCTTGATACAACTCAAGTGGCTGGGAATATACTTTTGCAGGAATGTCCCAGCGCTTACCCTCAAACTTATGGGTAATGGTGCGATCAAGTTTCACTAGATATAGTGCCAATAGGACCATACCAGCGATGACGATGATTAATAGAAGACTACTAAATACCAAGCCGCGCTGTTGTGAGGGCAGCGTATGATGAGTAGGCTTAGAGGAAGGTAATAGCTTGGGATTGGATTTTTGCACTGATGTCGCACCATTTTTGGATAAAAAACTGCCTCATAATGACGTAAAATGACAAATTTTTCAATCTATCATCGTCAATGCAGTCATTCATTGTTAGTAGACTACAAGCAGTTATGCTACTTGCAGCGACGGCTTATAGTATAATCTGTCTCTAAATACTCATATTGGTAATAAATCGTCGGCCGCTTTTAATTGGATTTATGAATGGCATTAAGATAGCAATTTACGACTGCTATCACGATGTATTTTCTATGAATTCGTCATTGAGTTTTTATTCTGCGTAAACTAACTGGCATCGATACTATTGCAAACCGCTATATTGGATGGTGTTCAGCACTATCAATAATAGCAAGTTTACTAAGAATAAATAGGGTTTGAGAAAACTTATATAAAGGAAGTAAGTGCGATTATGTCTAGTACTCCATCACAAGCGGCATCGGGTAGCAGCCATCCTTATGAAGATAACTCTATCATCGAAGGCTTGGTACTACCGCTCGCTGGTCACTGTTTTCACTGCGGTGATCCAGTGCCGCAGCCACCCTTTCATGCTGAGATATTAGGCAAGTCACGTGAAATGTGCTGTATGGGCTGTCAACTGGCCTCACAAAGCATTGTGGAAGCAGGGCTTGAGCAGTATTATCTAGACCGTTCAGAGATTAATCGCACTGCAAGTCTACCAACCCAATTGAACCGCCTCGAAGTTTATGATCACGATGAAATAAAGTCGCAGTTTGTCTATGCACAAGATGGGCTTTCAGTCGCAGAGCTGTCCGTCAATAACTTACGCTGTGCTGCTTGCACATGGTTGATTGAATCGCGGCTAGACGAGCTAGATGGTATTCGTCAGTGTCAGGTAAACTTAACCAGTCAGCGTATGCGAGTGATTTGGGATGAGAGCAAACTGCCCATCAGTCGTATCTTAGCTGTTATCAATGAAATTGGCTATGAGGCAAAGCCTTATCGGCAAGATACTCATGAGGCCATGCTGGCACGTCACAATAACCAAATGATACTGCGCCTAGGCATTGCTGCTCTAGGTTCTATGCAAGCCATGATGTATGCGGTTGCGCTGTATTTTGGCGAGTACAGTGACATGTTGGTTTTTCAACGGGACTTTTTGCGTTGGGTATCCTTATTCGTTAGTACGCCCGTTTTCTTCTATGCTGCTATTCCTTTTTTTACCTCTGCATGGTCAGCGATTCGCGCGCGTCAAGTCAATATGGATGTGCCCGTCAGCGTTGCTTTAATCATTACTTTCTTTGCAAGTCTTTATGCCACTGTGACGGGCCAAGGAGAAACCTATTATGATTCAGTCAGTATGTTTGTTTTCTTCTTATTAGCAGGGCGTTACATTGAGCACAATGCACGCCTAAAAGCGGCCACAATGGCAAACGATCTGGTGGTGGTTGAACCTGTGCTGGTACAAAAAATTGCTGAAAATAAGGCAGCAGCGCGGCAAATTTTGCAGCAGTTAGAGCAAAATGTGCTCACGCAAGTGAGTATTGAGAAGAAAAACGCAGATACCAGTAATCCGGTTGATGACTTGGGCGTAAGCGATGCCAATTTGCAAAGCACTGCCAGCGTTATGCCAAATTTTATGCAGAGTATGGATGCCAATGTCTATCAAATAACCTCACAGATTGCACAAGATTGGCAGCAAACAAGGCATCAATCATCAGCTATGTCACAGCCGGACAGTCTGGAAGAAAAACAGATGATGACTGCCCATAGTTTGCAGGTGGGTGACATCATTATGATTGAGGCGGGCTCTGAGATTATTAGTGACGGCATTCTACTCAGCCCAACCGCAACCGTGTCACAAAGCCTACTAACGGGTGAGGGTGATTTGATTTTAAAGACTCAAGGAGATTATATTGTTGGCGGTGCGCAAAACGACAGCCAACCCTTTGAGATGTTGATAACAGCGCTACCAGAAGACAGTCAGATTGGCTTGATTGATCGACTGATGAACCGAGCCATGAGTGAAAAACCAAAACTTGCACAGCAGGCGGACAAACTGGCACGTTGGTTTGTTGCTCGAATTTTGGTATTGTCCGTTTTGGTCTTTGTAGGCTGGTACATCGTTGAGCCAAGTCAAGCCATTTGGGCCACGGTCGCAGTCTTGGTGGCAACCTGTCCTTGTGCGCTCTCTTTAGCGACGCCCATCGCGCTGACAGTGGCTACCAATCGCCTGGCAAGCTATGGATTTTTGACCACGCGTGGCCATACCCTGCAAACGCTTGCCGAAATTACCCATGTAGCGTTTGACAAAACAGGTACGTTGACTTATGGCAAACCCAATTTGCTCAATATTGAGTTAACCGCTTCTCATAATGAAATAGTGCTTAACTGTACAGATAAGGATCGCAATCTCACAACGTCTGCGCAAAAAGACGAAGTGCTAGCAATTGCTGCTGCGCTGGAAGTAGGGAGTCGTCATCCTATTGCCCACGCTTTACTAACCGCAGCCTACCAACTGCATTTGCCAGCAACACAAAACTTACAGCATTACCCAGCGGGCGGTGTGGAAGCAATGATCGATGGGATACTTTATCGCATTGGTCATATAGACTTTGCTCTGGATGGCATAAATAACACTAAAAGCGGTCAAGACCTTAGTATTGATTTGGAGATGCATCGAGCCAGCTCAGCGGTGGTGCTGTCTTGTCAGCGAAATCAGTCAGCATCTTGGCAAGCGTTGGCCTGTTTCTATTTTAATGACAAAGTACGCGATAGTGCAAAAGCGATGCTTGATACGCTCAAAGCATCGAATATTGAAGCAGTCATGTTGACAGGCGACCCAAGTCACCAAGCGCTGGTCATGGCCCAAAATTTAGGCATGCAATATGCCTATAATGGCTTATCGCCCACTGATAAAGTCAACCATATTCAGCAGTTGCAAGCGAAAGGTGCGGTAGTGCTCATGGTGGGCGATGGTATTAATGATGCGCCAGTATTGGCCGCCGCCGATGTCTCAACCTCAATTGCAGGTGCAGCAGATTTGGCACAAGTATCTAGTGATAGTATTATTTTAAATGGACAAATCGAAGCCATTACTGCTGCCAAGCGTATCGCTGATAAAGCTGAACGCATTATCAAACAAAACTTTCGCTGGGCGCTTATCTATAATGGCGTCGTATTGATACCAGCGGCATTAGGTTATGTGCCACCATGGCTTGCTGCCATTGGTATGTCACTAAGCTCATTGTTCGTCGTACTAAATGCGCTGCGTTTAAAGCGTGCTTAGATTGGTAATTGTTTTATTCAGCTCAATAAAAAACCGCCTTCGGTAAAAGACGGTTTTTTATTGAAAATAGTTTTTTGTTTTAAAGACTGGTGGTAAGTATTAGATTAGTCTTGTAGATAGCTTAATAGACGCATAAACTCAATATACATCCATACCAGTGTTGCAAGGATACCAATACTGAATAACCATTCGTAGTCTTCAGAAATACCCATTGCCACGCCACGATCGATGTTGTCAAAGTCTAATAAAAGTGTAAAAGAAGCAATGACAATCACGAACAGACTAAAGCCAATGGCAATAGCGCCACCTTCAAACAAAAACGGTAAGGTTGAGCCAAATGCTAAAGAAAGCACCCACTGTGCGACGTAAACAAGCATAATGGCGATAACGGCTGAGGTCACAATTGAACGGAACTTTTCGGTGACTTTAACCAAGCCTGAACGATATAGTCCTAGCATCACTGCTGCTGTGACAAAGGTTGCGCACATTGCAGTGACGGGCACTGTTGGATACATTCTCATAAAGAATAGGGAAATACCGCCCAAAAATATACCTTCTAGCAATGCATAAGGCACTGCCAACGTCTTGGCTTTTTGTGGTTTAAAGGTGATCACAAGGGCGAGAACAAATGCAGCAATCATGCTACCAAAAGCTGCCATTGTAATAAAACCCTGCGATAGCCCTGCCATAAGGGCATAAAAGAAAAAGCCTACACCAGTGATAGCAGATAAGCCAAGTAACAGACTGGTCTTTTGAATCACACCCTTGACCGTCATTGGATTACCGCCGATCGCAAGTTCTGCACGACTGACAATAGGATTGGCCATACATGTATCCTTAATAATAAATTATATAAATATCAGTTACTTTAGCAAAACCGCCATTATTGTCAACTGTGTTTGCGTGACAACAGTCTGAGTTTGAGCATAACTTTACATCGTGTACTGATTGAAAAAATGCTGCACCGCTCAATCTACCGACCCAAAGAGTGAGTGAGGCGACTCTTGTGAACCAGATTACGACAGTTAACAAGGATAATTCATAAACGTGCTAGTCTAAGCGTTCATTTATCGCTATCATTGCTCTGTAATTTACCGTTATACCGAGTCGTTTTATGGAAAACTCAGCGCAGTCAGCCAGATTGCCACACTTACATGAATCAGAGCTATTCCACGCTATTAAAAACCCAGCTTTTAGACGTATTGGTTTGATGGGACGTGCGGGTAAGCGTAGCGTTACTCAAAGCTTGGTACAGATTGCCCAGACCATTAATGAGATGAATCTCACGCTGATTATGGATGTGCAAACGGCAAACTTGCCCACATTAGATCTAACCGAAATTGAAAAAGTTAAAATTGTGAAGCGTGGCCTGATTGGCGAGATTTGTGATCTGGTCATTGTCGTTGGCGGTGATGGGTCAATCTTACATGCTGCTGAAGCGCTGGCGCGCTATCGTGTACCAGTATTAGGTGTTAACCGTGGCCGCTTAGGTTTTTTGGCGGATGTCAAACCGGACGAGGCTGCATTTAAGTTGCGTCAAGTATTAATGGGTGACTATCAACTCGATCATCGGTTTCTCTTGACCATGGAAATACGCGAAGGGCGTAAAATCATCCATGAAGATATGGCACTCAATGACGTGGTTTTACATGCGGGTAAGTCGGTACATATGATTGACTTTCAGATGAAAATTGACGGTCAGGACGTTTACAGGCAGCATAGCGATGGCTTAATAGCGGCCACACCAACAGGATCAACGGCGTATGCTTTGTCTGGTGGTGGTCCCATTATTCATCCAAGCATGGATGCCATTTGTTTGGTTCCTATGCATCCGCACACGCTATCTAGTCGACCGATTGTGGTAAGTGGTAATAGTGAAGTTTGCATTCGTATTCATGAGGACAATCGCACTCAACCAATGGTTAGTGCAGATGGTAAGCCAAGTGTACCGCTTGAACAAGAACAACGTCTTTATATTCGTAAGCATCCTGATAAACTTACTTTATTGCATCCACCTGGATTCGACTTTTATGAAGCTTGCCGAACAAAACTACACTGGAACGTCCATGCAGAAGAATTCAGTCTCGATGTCGATGATGATATTATGGACGATGAGTAATTGAATCGGTGATATAAAATACGTTATATAGAAAATAGTGTTGGAGAGTAGGTAAGATGGATAAGCAAACAATATTAGCAAGTTTAACGCCAGATTTGGTCGACAAGTTCCGTATGGCAATTGAGCTGGGGAAGTGGCCTGATGGTCGTAAATTGACCGCTGAGCAACGCGAGACCTGTATGCAAGCAGTGATGATTTGGGAGCATGAACATTTATCACCTGCCGAGCGCACAGGCTTTATTCATAAACCAGTCAAAGACAATGGTGATATCGTTGGCGCAGAATGTGATGTGGAGCACGAGCATCACTATCCTAATATGCCCAACCCTAAAGGCGCAGTACAGCCTATTAAGTTTCATAATAAATAAATTGAATGATTGATAGTAGACTGCTGCAAAAAAGCCACGCTAGTTAGCGTGGCTTTTTTGTGCTTAATAGATAATTAAAGTGCAGTCGTATCAACGCTTGGGCGCACGGTTAGGGGGTTTTTTTGCATCAAAAACCCTTGCCAGCCCCAATGTAGAAAGTTACGAATATTGGCATGATCAGTACCGTTAGGAGTGGCCTGGACCTTGGTATAATGCTCGCCAAACAGTTTTAGCGTGTCTAACTGGTTTAGACCATGGTGCTTGGCAAAGCCAAAAATTTTTGCACTACCTTCGTTTTCACCAGCTGCATTATGTACCATGCCATTCACGAATGGGGCAGGTGCATAGCGATAAAAATCATCAATAAAGCTGATGACATCATTGAATCCAATGGCTTTTTTATTCAAACCATTAAGTAGAGCCGATACATCTGATTGGCGAATACTCATAAATAAATGACCTCAGAGCAGATTAAAAAAGCAAAAACACAGTAATTCTAAAAATATAATACCCAATAATAGTTAATTACTAGGTATCAAAGATAGGCTTAGCGATTAAAATAGTCTTCATCATCAAATGAAGGCGCAAAACTGCCTTGCTCAAGATGCTGCATTTGCGACTGTACAGAACGCTCATGCTGAATACGTTGGTAGATCTCTTCGCGATGTACAGCGATATCTTTAGGTGCATTAACACCAATGCGAACTTGATTACCTTTGACGCCTAGTACAGTTACACTGACCTCGTCGCCAATCATTAGCGTTTCGCCCACGCGGCGTGTCAAAATTAACATGCGTCACACTCCTTATGTCGCATCAACAAATTATTACTCATTAGATTAATTCTCAATTGCAGGACATCACCGAAGCACTAAACACGCATTATATTAATCATAACTACAATGCTAAACGTTGTGCCGATAGCGGCGATGATAGGTAGATTCATTTAGCCCAAATGAAAGCCCATTATAGGTGCCATAACAGATACTGTCACGGGTTTTCACAAAACTATTAGGTAAATACTCACCCGAGCAATAATAAGAAATAAAAATAGGATCTAAAAAGACCCTATTTTATCTACGTATTATTGTCGATAACTTATAGTTAACCCGTGAAAAACCATGCAAGTCAAATCCGCATTTCATAAGCTTTGACAAATATGATGGCTCAGTTACTAAAAATAGTGTTATAGAACCGTCATTTGGTCTCTCAACGGATACTATAGTCCAGCGATTTTACTTTCGCCTTCTTCACGATCAAGACCAAAAGCAGTATGTAGCGATTTGACGGCTTTTTCCAAATGCTGATCTTGAATCAGTACAGACACTTTGATTTCGCTAGTAGATATCATTTGGATGTTGATATTGTTTTCAGCCAAAGTCTGAAACATTAAGCTGGCAACGCCTGCGTGTGAACGCATACCAACACCAACTAAAGAGACTTTAACGACTTCGCTATTGCCCAATATTTCTTTGGCACCAATCTCGTCTTTAACTTCATCATTGAGTACTTTCATGGTTTTGTCTAAGTCAGAACGATTGACTGTAAACGTGAAGTCTGTTGTGCCATTGACCGATAAATTTTGTACGATCATATCGATTTCAATGTTGGCACGACCGATCGGGCTTAAGATAGCAGAGGCAATACCAGGATGATCAGGTACACCGCGCACTACAATTTTCGCTTCGTCTCGGTTGAATGCGATACCTGAGATGATTGCCTGTTCCATATTGTCTCCTTCGTCTATCGTAATTAGTGTGCCAACATTATCTTGAAACTCTTGGTCAAAGCTACCGTCGGTATTTTCATCAAAGCTAGAGAGTACACGCAAAGGCACACCATATTTACCAGCGAACTCGACTGAGCGAATCTGAAGAATCTTAGAGCCTAGACTTGCCATTTCGAGCATTTCTTCAAAGGTTATTTTTTCAAGCTTTTTGGCCTTTGAGGTAACACGTGGGTCAGTGGTGTAGACGCCATCGACATCTGTATAAATTTGACACTCATCAGCACCCAGAGCAGCAGCAATAGCAACACCTGTCGTGTCAGAGCCACCACGGCCTAATGTGGTCGCATTGCCTTCGTCATCAATACCTTGAAAGCCTGCCACAATAACGATATTGCCCGCGTCCAGCTGTTCACGAATATTTTCATCATCAATGCTTTCGATACGCGCTTTATTATGGGCGTTATCAGTTTTGATGGCCACTTGACGACCAGTGAATGAGCGGGCACCAATACCAAGTTCTTTGATTGCCATAGCGAGTAGTGAGATAGAAACCTGCTCACCTGTTGAGACCATTTGGTCGTATTCACGCGGATCAGGCTGATTGCTAATTTGGCGTGCCAGATCGATTAAACGGTTGGTTTCGCCACTCATGGCAGATACCACAACGACCACTTGATGACCATTGTCATGCCAGCGTTTGACTCGTTTGGCGACGTTTTTAATGCGGTCGATACTGCCCATCGAGGTGCCGCCGTATTTTTGTACTATTAACGCCATAAAAACCTACCTATTATTCATTAATGGCCTTTTCATCATCAATGAGAGTCAATATGACAATCGATCAATGCGTGCATAGACAAAGCCGTATTATGAGAGTTGCGTCTTATGCTTTTTATTTATTCAATAATATGTGCTTTAGACTGGATGAGTGAACAATGTGTTCAAGCGTTGACCTTTATATCATATCTGCGCCACCACGTTAAGTGTCCGTGTGGCTTAGATGTATGGCGATTGGTTATAACCGTTATAACCAATCACATATCCTGCAGATAATACTTATTGACATTTAGCCAAGCTGAGTTTCGACCCAAGCAGGTAGGGCATTAATAACAGCTGCACTATTACCAGTTTTAGGGGCACCACCTTGAGCATAATCTGGCTTACCGCCGCCTTTACCGCCAAGCTCACTTGCTAAATGACGGATGATATCGCCCGCTTTTATTTTAGCAGTGAGAGATTTTGAGACACTGGCTGCTAGGGCTAATTGCTCGTCTTTATCACCAATCAAAACAATAATGCTATCAGGCAGTTTGGATTTGATATCATCCATTAGCGTACGGATGGACTTGCCATCGATACCACTTAAGGTGCTGATAAGAACGGGTGTGCCAGCGATGGTCTGAACGTCATCCAGTAGATTCGCCGCTTGAGCACTGGCCATTTTTTGTTGCAAGCGCTCTAATTGTTTTTCTAGATCGCGTTGCTTATCAGCCATGGTACGTACACGCTGCGCTACTTCAGGACGTTTCACTTTTAGTTGACTGGCCAATTCACTTAGCTGTATTTCGCTTTGCTGAATATTTTTAATCGCATTCATGCCAGTGACGGCTTCGATACGGCGAATACCAGCTGCAATGCCTGATTCGCTAGTGATTTTGAGTACCCCAATATCACCAGTGCGTTGTACATGCAAACCACCACACAGCTCGATAGAGAAAGGTTTGCGCTGACCATCGACAATGCTGTCTGTACCCATGGTAAGGACGCGAACGTCACTGCCGTACTTTTCGCCAAACAGCGCCATGGCACCTTGTTTCATCGCTTCATCGATCGCCATATGCTCAATGCGAGCAGGGGTGTTGGCTTGAATTTGCTCATTGACAAGACGCTCTACGCGTGCGATTTCAGCGGCACTAACGGGTCTATCATACGAAAAATCAAAACGCAGTACTTCGCTTGAGACCAGTGAGCCTTTTTGGGTAACCTCTTCGCCTAATACTTCTCTTAGTGCTGCATGCAAAAGGTGAGTGGCAGAGTGGTTTTTGGCACTTGCTGCACGAATGCTAGACAGCACTTGAGCCTCTGCTGCTTGCTTAACGCTGATATCACCCATGGTTACCACACCATAATGAATGATTGCCTGCCCTGATTTTTTGGTATCTTGAACTTCAAATACACCTGACTCGGTGCGAATTTCGCCAAGCTCACCAACTTGACCACCACCTTCAGCGTAGAAAGGGGTGCGGTCAAGTACGACCACACCTTCTGTGCCTTCAGTTAGGCGATCAATGGCATTGCCATCTTGATAAAGCGCATTGACAGTAACGCCATTTTCTTCTAATTGTTCATAACCGATAAATGTCGTTGGGGTTTCGACTTGGATAATGCTGCTATAATCGACGTCAAACTTGCCAGCATCGCGAGCACGCTCACGCTGTGCCTGCATATGTTCATCGAATTCCGCTTCATCAATGGCGATACCGCGTTCACGTGTGATGTCAGCGGTCAAATCAATCGGAAAACCATAAGTATCATACAGCTTGAAGGCGGCTTCACCAGAAAGCGTGTCACCATCTTGCAAGCCTTCAAGCTCGCTGGCAAGCAAACGTAATCCTTGGGCAAGTGTCTTGGCAAACTGCGCTTCTTCTTTTTGAATGGCATTCTCTATGACGCTTTGCTTGTCTACTAATTCTGGATAGGCAGTGCCCATTTCAGCAACCAGTGGCGCAACCATTTTATAGAAGAAATCACTGTCCGCACCAAGCTTATTACCATGGCGTACTGCACGGCGTATCACACGGCGTAGTACATATCCACGACCTTCATTGCTTGGCGTGACACCATCCGCAATCAAAAATGCCACGGCACGAATGTGATCAGCGATGACTTTTAACGACGATTGTTGTTCATTTTTAATCGCTAAAATCTCAGCTGCTGCATCCATCAAATGCGTGAATAAATCAATCTCATAGTTGCCATGAACGCCTTGCATGATCGCACTAATACGCTCAAGCCCCATACCAGTATCCACACTTGGCGCTGGTAGCGGTAGTAACGTACCGTCTTTTTGACGATTGAATTGCATAAATACGCAATTCCAAATCTCAATATAGCGATCGCCATCTTCTTCTGGTGTGCCCGGCAGACCACCTTCGATATCCGCGCCGTGATCATAAAAGACTTCAGTACAAGGCCCACAAGGACCCGTGTCGCCCATGGTCCAAAAATTGTCTGATGCGTAAGGTGCGCCTTTGTTATCACCGATACGAATGATGCGATCGCTTGGAATACCGATTGTTTTGTGCCAAATATCAAAGGCCTCATCATCGGTTTCATAAATAGTGACGTATAGACGGTCTTTGTCAATCGCTAACCACTCAGCCGATGTCAAAAACTCCCAGATATATTCAATACCTGCTTGTTTAAAGTAGTCACCAAAAGAGAAGTTACCAAGCATCTCAAAAAACGTATGATGACGTGCCGTATAGCCGACATTGTCCAAATCGTTATGTTTACCGCCAGCACGTACACATTTTTGTGAGGTCACAGCGCGTGTATAGTCGCGCGTCTCCATACCCAAAAATGTCTCTTTAAATTGATTCATACCTGCATTGGTAAATAACAATGTTGGGTCATTATGTGGAATCAAGCTGGACGATGAAACTTGGGTATGCTGCTTGCTTATGAAAAAATCGATAAAGGCTTGGCGAATATCGGCTGAGCGAAATGGCTGGCTCACAGCGGCTCCTTACTGACGGATAGAATTGAGTAAAATAATTTTGCATGCGATTTTAGCACAAACGCCAAGGCTCTTGGTACAAGATATACAACCGCTAACGTATTGTGTGAATAAAGCCAGCAGTTTTGTGGACCAAAAATGGCTGACCAAAATAGAGATTAATTGGTCAAAATTGCCGCATCAGTCTCATCGAGCTTATCTTGTATTAATGGATCAGATTCAATCACTTGCACAGGTAAATAGCGCAGTTGCAGTTTAATTGGTAAATAACTGGGGAAGTTTTTTGTCATGTCCTGAGTAATCGTGGTTTCGATTTGGCGTACATCATAAGCGCTAGGCGTGGTTTCACCGCGAATAATTGCACGCACGACTTGGCGCTCATCTGTGACATCAAATTGAGTATTGGTCAATACATTGCCTTTATCAGTAAAGTACGTAGTGATGGTCTCTTTAACATTATTTTCAAAGGCTTGCTGTTTGGCATTAGTCTGCAAATTGATGGTCAAATATGTACCCAATCCACCCAGTAATAATAAAGTGACAGCGTTGCGTTGCAAAAACGTGAGATAAGTATTTGATTGATAGTCGTCATCGACCAGACGACGAAACCCCAATACCCATAATACAAGCGCATTGGTAAATTGGATGGCAATGATGTTTGTCGCGGCTAATAAAAGTGCACCCAAGCCCAGTTGAGGCTCGCCATGGGCAAATAAAATCCCACTAGCAGCAAGAGGTGGCACCAACGCAGTGGCAACAGCAACTCCAACCACAGCAACTGAAAGATGGGGTGATACCATGGCATAGGCACCAGCAGTACCACCTGCTAAAGCAATCATCAAGTCCATAGAAGTAGGCTGGGTACGCGATAGGATTTCTGCTGTCAATGACTGATCTTTGTGCAACCATCCTACAATAAACCCTACTAATACCACTAACGTCACACCGCTGAGCACAGTAAGAATTGATTTACGTAGCAATGGCATACGGTGATCAATGATTGCTAATGCAACCCCTGTAATTGGACCTAGCATCATTGCAACCAACATTGCGCCAATGACTACCGCTGCCGAGTTGGTCACCAGTCCATAGCTTGCGATGATGGCAGACAGTATATTCATAATGAAATACATTTTACTGGGTAGCGCATTTGCCTCAATGGTGACTCTGACTTCTGGATAATCTACTGTTTGATTGCTAAATTGCTCTGCTACAAATTGCTTATAAGACTCAAGTTTGGCTTCCTTTTTTTCTTTGACTTCTTCTTCTCGATCTTCTTCTTTATTGACTTCGTCTTGTGTGTCATCACTCTCTGTTGATGATTGATAAGTTGTCAATTCATCGCTTTCTTGTTCTGGTAAGTCCAACTCTTGAGGCGTTTCTAGCTCGATGTCTTCTTGTTTTGGTACATCTTCTGAGTGTGCTTGTGACTCATTTTCAACTGAATCTTCTTCTGGTTCAGAGGTTTCAAGCGAGGCCACTACGACATCAGGCGCAAGTGATTCTATTTTGACTTTTGCTTCAGGTGGCTGCGCACAAGCCGTATCTTCAACGGTTTCGTCTAAATCATCATCTTCTGTCTCTTCTATCATAGAAATATCAGTATCGGTCTGCGTCAAAAAATCAGACTGAGCAGCCGTATCTTTAGCATCCGTTATCTCTGTTGAATCCTGAAAAGCTGTCAACTTGTCGGAAGAAGTGTCTTTGGGTTTTGTCATAGCAAATAACTTGATTAGAAGATAAAAGAGAGTCGTTATTGTAATGATAAATATACAAAGGCATAGAAGTTTTTTGTGGATGATTATTTATTCTTAGGTAGATAGAAATTAGGACTTTTTCAGAGTAAAAACAAAAACCTTAATAGTAGCATGGTTTTTATGATTGGTCATTTAGTAGGGTTGACCTCAAGAGTTATAGTAAAACCTTATTTTTTATGTGGGTATAGTGTATAAAGTGGTTATATCCACAATATAAATGAGGAATAAAGTATGAACTGGTCATTGTTTTGTGTTGTTTATCTGATAGTCGTAACGGTCACGATGGGCGTTTTTATAGTTGCTGCCTTAGTCACAGGGTTTAATGAAATTGCACATATCCTCATAGTAGCAATATTAGGAATGATAGTTGCTATTCCTGAGGCACTATTTTTTTCTAAAAAGGTGGGTAGCATTACGGGGAATGAAGCTTAAAACATAAGACTTTAATCATAAGACGCTTCAGTGCTCATAAATTCGGCCATAAAAAAAGACCTTGATATCAAGGTCTTTTTTATATTCATACTAATGCATTTAGTGCTGACAGTTATTTTAGCTCGACAGTAGCACCGTTCTCAATATTAGCATAAACCTCTAACACATCCCAGTTGGTCAAGCGAACACAGCCCGCTGATCCTTGGCGACTGATACCTTCAGGCTGTGGTGAACCATGTAATCCATAAGAAGGCTTAGATAAACCCATCCATACGACGCCGACAGGATTGTTTGGTCCTGGTGGCAACATATGAACTTTTTTCTGGGCACCTTCACCAACGGTGGCTTTATACCAAGGCATTTTTACTTTATTGATGATCTTAAAAGTACCTTTTGGTGACGGTGTAGCATCACTACCTACGGTAGTCGGATAAGTGGCAACCAGCTTGTTGTCATTGTAAGCATATAGTGTTTTGTCTGCTTTATTGGCAACCACACGATTGATGCGCTGATTAAGTGGACCACGAGTATTAAGAACAGTGATGGTCTCACCCGCTTTATAAGTTTTGTTTTTATTCAACTTGTCTAAATAGCGCACATCCATATGGAAGCGTTCACCAAACATCTCTTTAATGTCTTGGTAATAAAGACCTTTCATCTTTGATTTTGCCTCTGCGCCAGCAGGTGTAGATGCAAAATTGGTCTTGATGTCGTCTTCAGTAATCGTATAAGTAACCAATACAGGCTTATTAGCAGGAATGTTTTTAACTAAGGCATCCCATGTTTTTTGATCCATTTTACCTGTTGTTGGTAATCCCTTCATGGCCTGAAAGTTGATGAGGGCCTTTTTGCTGTTCATACCCCAGCCACCGTCAACAGGACCAGGAGAAGCATGGTTCCAATCCAGCAATGCTTGCATCTTAATGGTCATTGCTGAGTTAACTTTCATGTTAGGTGACCAAGTGGCCTCATTGACCTGCTTAGCGTAGTTTGACAAATTCAGTGTGGTATATCTTTTGCCATCTTTGTCTTCAATATTCTTAATGGTCGGATCATCACTGAAATCTTGACGTTTTTCACTTTCAGGTAGATCAAAAGCGAGTGGATCAGAAGAATCAATAGAAGCCACATTGCTAGGGGCAGCAACCGCTTGACCTTCACTGATATCGTCAGTATTGTCAGATTGTTCATCTTTTAGCGTCAACTCAGCCGCACTCATGTTATCTGCTGCGACCGCTTGAGGCGCTTCAGACTTTTGCTTTGAATCAATCAGCTGCGTCATACGATCAGCGGATTCAGACTGCACACGAGTATCTAATGAATTGCTACGGTTTTCTTGCACATTAAGGCTAACTTTCTGAGCGATACTAGGTAGTGAGTCAGCCGTACGTACTGGCAATGTGCGAGTATTCTCAGTAGGGGCGGCAAGCGCGCTAACACTGGCACCAACGATAGCGATAGATATGGCAGTAATAATGGGCTTTATTTTCATAATATTGAATCACTTGTAGTTGCTACTAATGCGGCTATTATGCGCATAATTTGGCTGCTTCGCAAACTTTTGACACATCTTTTTTCACTTAAGCCTTGCTAAACGTCAACTGTTGACGTATTCACTACATTTGGGTAATAACCTAGCGAAGATGTGTATTTGATACCATTCAACTCTTACGGCTCTTTCTAAGTATGAAAGCTACTTACCATTAGGGTGAAAAATCGATATAGGGTAAGAAACCGATATAAATGCAAATATTGGCGCTCCTCCTTGTTTATGTCTATAATGTGAGGTTAGATTTTTATTTAATAGATTGGCTTTTCGTAAAAAGCAATTTAACCCATTCGCGTGTGTTTAGTGACCATGCAATCAGTAAGGTGCCATATGTCAGAAGACCAAACCATGAGTGCAGAAGAGTTTCAAAATCAATATCTTAATGATGAGTCTCAGAACTTTGAAAATGAGGTAGAGTATGATTTGGAGACAGGACTTCTTGCTGAGCAGGGTGAATTTGCCAACTTGCATGCCGAGCTAGAAGAAGCACGCGAGCAGCTGGTGAGTATTCGCGATTTCATTCGTTTTTCGGTCACGCAACTGCGTAACTATGATGTGGTCGTTGCGCAAGGCACTACGGATGAATTTGCAGAAGCATCTGCTATTGTCTTACATTCATTAGCGTTAGATTGGTCGGCCAATGAGCAGATTTTAGATTGCCGTTTGACGACATCAGAGAAGCAAGTGGTACTGGACTTATTGGAAGAGCGTATCGCTGAGCGCAAACCACTGAGTTATTTAATCAACTTATCTTATTTTTGTGATCTGCCTTTTTACGTTGATGAACGTGTTTTAATCCCACGCTCACCCATAGCAGAATTGATTCGCCAACAGTTTTATCCTTACTTTGAAGTGAGTGAGCTGGCCAAACCACTCAAAATTGGTATGAATGAGCAGACGGCAAGCTTTTACGATCATGGCTTAGATGTTAAGCAATTGTCGCAGCCTGAGCGTATTTTAGACTTGTGTACGGGTTCAGGCTGTATTGCTATTGCCCTTGCAACGCGTTTTGTTGATGCCCTAGTTGATGCCGTAGATATTGATAAAGGGGCGTTAGAAGTAGCAATGGTCAACGTCGATCATCATGATCTTGGTCATCAAGTTAATGTGATCGAGTCTGATCTATTTGCTAAGATTCCGACTGAAAATCAGTACGAGCTAATCGTTACCAATCCTCCTTATGTTGATGCCGCTATCATGGCAGACCTGCCACCTGAATTTTTATATGAGCCTGAGCATGCGCTAGCGGCTGGTCAAGATGGTTTAGATTTGGTACATCGTATTTTATTTGAAGCGCCAGATTATCTCAGTCCAGAAGGGTTGCTGATTTGTGAAGTGGGCGATAGTGAATGGGCTTTAAAACAAGCCTATCCTGAAATCCAGTTTGATTGGCTCAAGTTTGCCCATGGTGGACATGGGGTTTTTGCTATTACTTATGATGAGTTAGTGACAAATCGTCAGCTGTTTGCGGCTTATGTCCAGTTATTAGATAGCATTCAATAAGCAACATTACAAAGGATTGGTCAACTAAGCATCAGTCGCATTTACTTGTTTAAGGATAGATATGGCAGGCAATAGTATTGGACAGGTTTTTACTGTGACCACTTGTGGCGAATCACATGGTGCAGGTCTTATGGCAATCGTCGATGGTGTACCACCAGGTCTAGCACTGTCTGAAGAAGATTTACAAGTAGATTTGGATCGCCGCAAACCCGGTACTTCTAAATACTCGACCCAGCGCCGTGAGTCTGATGAAGTCGAGATTATCTCTGGTGTTTTTGAAGGTAGGACGACAGGGACCTCCATCGGTTTACTGATTCGTAATACCAATCAAAAGTCAAAAGATTATAGCGACATCAAAGACACGTTTCGTCCCGGTCATGCCGATTATACATATAGTATGAAATATGGTTTTCGTGATTACCGTGGCGGCGGTCGCTCGTCAGCACGCGAGACAGCAATGCGAGTAGCGGCGGGTGCTATCGCTAAGAAATATTTGCAAGATCGCTTAGGCGTGCAAATTCATGGTCATGTGACTCAGATCGGCAATGAACATAGTCAAGTGCTTGACCCCAGCCAAATTGATTGGGAGTTTGTAAATAGTAATCCGTTTTTTTGTGCGGATACGGACGCCGTATCCCGTTTTGAAACATTAATAGATAGCTTACGCCGTGAAGGAACTAGCTGTGGTGCTCGGCTTGAAGTCATTGCCAGTGGCGTTCCCGTTGGACTTGGTGAGCCTGTATTTGATCGTTTGGATGCAGATATTGCCCATGCCATGATGAGCATCAATGCTGTAAAAGGGGTTGAAATTGGCGACGGCATGGCAGTAGCCGGACAGTTTGGGCATCGCTCTCGTGATGAGATGACGCCAGATGGATTTACAGCCAATCATGCAGGCGGTATCTTGGGCGGCATCTCGTCTGGTCAAGATATTCGCGTGAGTATCGCCCTCAAGCCAACGTCTAGTATTACAACGGCGGGCAAAAGTATCAATACGCAAGGTGAGGCAATTGATATGTTGACCAAGGGTCGTCATGATCCTTGCGTTGGGGTACGTGCAACGCCTATTGCTGAAGCCATGCTAGCGATTGTACTGCTCGATCATTACCTGCGTCATCGCGGTCAAAATGCAGATGTAGAGCCGCCAGTGCAGGCGATTATTTAGACAGCTCGTTAGAGATACTTATTAGTCCTTGGTTATTTCTAATAGTAGTTTATTAGAAATGACCAAGGGCTTTTTTGTGGATGTGTGGTTTGTGGCCGTATAGAAGGTACTTAATCAAGATAATAACGCGCCAGTTTAATGGGTAATGTCTTTTAATATGCAATGGCTTAAGCTGCCAACTGATAACCCTCTATCGCCACACATTGCTGATGTCGAAACACCAACAGTAGCTGCTGGCTAGGAACGGCAAGCCAATGCCCAAAAGCTATGCTATTAACACCTGCCTGTGATAAGGCGAGCAGACAAGAATGACGACTATGTCCTAAGCAATCTTCTATTATTTGGCATTGCTGAGTCAGATGTTGCATTGATTTTTTACCTCTAATAGTGATGACGAATGTGACTGACGCTATCGTAAAATAAAGAGATAGAAAATCTATGCAGTAATGATGGAAAGTTAATGAACTGTCATTAGCTTATAAGATACTAAAGTCGCCTACTAAAATAAGATGTATAGAGTTGCTTGAAAAATTTATTCTTTAGCCAAGGGTAGGGTGATACTGACCATCACGCCAGAAAGCTGGCTCATAGCCATATTATCTTGACCATCATTTGTCATCATATTGTGAATAGCAACTAGACCGCCATGATGTTCGATGACTTGTTTGACTAAGGTTAAACCAAGACCTGTCCCTTTCTTGATCACATTGTGAGATGTGCTGGGTGTTTCTTGCCCAAGGTATTGAGACGAGTCATTGTTCGCCATGTTGCTGGCAGAGTAGCTTGTCGAGTGATGTGTGGTTTGACTTTGATGCGATAAGCTAAAGTAACGATCAAACGCTTTATCAACCGCATATTCAGGTAGCAATTTTCCATCATTAAATATATCAATCGTCACCGTATTTGGTGTCTGACGTATATCAATGATGATCGTGTTTTCGGCAAAATGAATCGCATTGTCTAATACATTCTGTAGCACTTGTACCAGCCAAAACTGATCAGCAAAAACGCTTATGTCGGCAGTTAGACTAGACTGTGAACGATCTGTTTCGGTAAAACAGACGTTATCAATATAGATTTCGATGGGTGGTAAGTGCTGCTGTTGTAGCTTGGCAGCATTGTCTTTTGCCAGACTTTGTAACAATGGCAATAATGGCGTTAATTTGCGATTGAGCTTAAAGGTCGGCTGTTCAATTTTGGCAAGTAGCAGTAAGCGATCAATCAGATGCTGCATTTTTATGCTTTGCTCACCAATGGTGTGAATAAGCATTTGCCGATCGTCTTCTTCGAGTCCGTTGTCCTCTAACAATTCACTGCTGGCGCGAATTGCGGTTAAGGGGCTTTTGAGTTCATGGGTAAGAGTATGAACATAGTCGGTGACGTAGTCTCGATTTTCTAACTGATGTTTCATAGACTCAATCGTATCTGTTAGGCTATTGAGCTCACGGCCTAGGTAGAAGTAAGGCTTTTTGGTGTCTTCAGCCAGTGCGCTGGTATACTGAGTCACTAAAGTGATGCTTTGCTTGAGCCACCATGCCACCAATCCTGCCAAGATAAGAGCTGCAATGCTCATCAGTAATGCAGTGATAAACATGCGATTGCGAGTGTTATCCAAATAAGGCAGCACACTAGCGACTGGCTTACCAACACTCACCACACCAATCAGCGCGCCTCTAGGATTTTTTATAGGCTGTGCCACGTACATGATCGTGCCATCACGCTGATTGTGGTTTTGGGTGGTACTCCTTGCGCCATATTGACCATTCAAAGTCAAATACACATCATTCCAACGGCTATAGTCTTGTCCTTCGTCATTGTTAGGCTCAGGTAGTGAGTCATAAATGACAACGCCTGTCTTATCTGTTACGTATACCCGAAAACTACTATAACCTTCGTGCTTATATTCTGGCGTTATGTCACTGTTAATTGCCGGTAGGCCGACGAATGCCGTATCTAAATTGGCTTGATAAGTAGCATCATATAGTTGCCCTGAAGATAGCGGTAACTGCAAATTTGCCGCAAGAAATTTACTGGTATCGAGCAAGGTGTCTTCGATGACTTGCTGGGCAGTCGGTTTGACATAGCCAAACAACTGAGTGAAGGCCACCACACCGCAAATTACTAAAACCAAAGCCACTGCCAACCAAATCCTAAAAAAAATACTCAGGTTCAGTAAGCGTTTTGGCTCATCAATTTGTTGCGCTGTACCAATAGGATGCAGTTTTGCATACCAATTGCTTTGGCTAGTTTTGCCGATTTTATGAGTCATGATTTAAGCAAAGCAATTTGAAATTGTGAGATGATAATACTAAGCTGGACATAAACCATACCCCAACCCGCGATGTGTATGAATAACATCAGTGCTTGCGTCAATGGTTGCCAGCTGCTTCCGAATGGACTTGATATGACTGTCTATCGTCCGCGCTAGGCGATGATCTGGATAATCACTAACGGCGCTTAGGAGTTGCTCGCGGCTAAAGACCTGATTCGGTGCTTGTAACAAGGTTAATAAAATTTTGCGCTCAGTGTTGCTCAGCTCAAGTTTTTGCTCTTGCCACATTAAAGAATAATTAAGTGGTTGGTAATGCCAAACCCCAGATTGACAGTTGAACGTTAAAGCTTGTCCCGACATTAGCGTATCATTAACGGTATTATCGGTTATTATATTACTAGAGGACTGCTGAGAAAGTAGCTGCTCGCGTCGCCAAATAGCCTTTAAGCGAGCGACAAGCTCTCGAGGACTAAAGGGTTTTGCACAATAATCATCACCGCCCATCTCTAGACCTAAGATACGATCGACTTCATCACTACGAGCTGTCAAAAACACAATAGGTATATCTTTTAATGCATCGATACCAGCACTATGACGTATTTGTTGGCACAAGCTTAAACCGTCACCATCTGGCAACCCAACATCCAAAATAATGGCCGATAGGTTTCTTGCCTCATCACTGCGCAGCATTGGCAAGACGCTACTGGCATTATCAAGCCATGTTATGTCCCAACCTTCACGCTTGCATGTGACTTTGAGCGACATTGCAATGGCAGGGTCATCTTCTACTAATAAAATATGTGTCATAAGCATTGCATCGTTATATAAGAGAAAATGAATTAGAATAAATGATTTTTTAATACTCGTTGAGGTATGGGCGTTGAAAAATAATAGTAGGACGTCATACAGTAACTAGAGTGTTAACCATATATTTACTAAATAATCGTAGCATAAAAGCTGTTTAAGGTTTTAATTCAAGTCCTAAAAACGTGTGAAAAGTTAATGGAAATTAGACGGCTCATCATTAATCTTTTGACTGTCAGTTTTGAATAGAGACTGTAAAATAATCAGCGCCACTAAAAAGAAGAATATAATATACGGCAATAATTCAATTTATTTAAAATACAAACGTGTTTACGTCCCACTTTTAAAGGAATACAGAAAATATGAGTAATTATTTAGATACTGTCATTGTTGAGCATAATCCAGCACAAAAAAAAATAGATAGAGCCGTCATCTGGCTGCATGGCTTGGGTGCCAGCGGTCATGATTTTGAGCCAGTGGTTCCGCAATTAGGCTTGTCTGATGATATGGCTGTGCGTTTTATTTTCCCACATGCGCCGAAGCGTCCAGTGACAGTCAATGGTGGTATGATAATGCCGGCATGGTATGATATTTTGGAGATGAGCCTAGATCGCAAAGTGGATACGGCTCAAATTGAAGAGTCCTCTCAGCAGATACAAGATTTGATTCGCCGTGAAATTGAACAAGGCGTCGCACCTGAACATATCGTCATTGCAGGATTTTCACAGGGTGGGGCAGTGGCGTATCATGTGGCACTAGGCTATCCAGAGCGCCTAGCAGGTTTGATGACGCTCTCTACGTATCTGGCAACCAATGATAATATTGACTATAGTACTGCCAATAAGGACATGCCGATTCTCATTGAGCACGGTTCTCATGATCCTGTGGTTCCCGTTATTTTGGGTGAGCAGGCTCAGCGGTTGCTATCTGACAAAGGGTACAATGTAACTTATCGGACTTATCCGATGGCGCACCAGGTTTGTATGCCGCAAATTCAAAATATTGGTCAATGGTTAAATACCGCATTGGCTTAAATTATTAAGCTGTAACGTAATGTAATGCAGTTGTCATATAGGTTGAAAGTCAGCTGATAAGTGCTATATAATAGTCGACCTTATTGGGGATGTTCTGGCTTCGACGCTGGTGATGAAACTCAATGATGCATGTCGAGAGTGTATGTCCTCTCGTTAATCAAACATATATTGTTATAGTCGCAAACGACGAAACTTACGCTCTAGCAGCTTAAACCCTGCTTACTTAGTTGCTGATCACCTACAGTTGGTTAACTAAGTTGAAGCGTCCGCATGTAGGCTCGCCACAAGTGATTGTCTCAATCGCTTGGGTTCAAAAGTAGAGAATCGTCCAATCCATCCTGACTGTCGGATCGGTGCGGACTAAAACTAAAGACAGAAACTAAACATGTAGATTCATGAGCGTAATGCCGGCGGACGCGGGTTCAACTCCCGCCATCTCCACCAAATATATTAAATAAAGTCAGTCACTTAGGTGGCTGACTTTTTTTTATAACATGATTTTGACATGATTGGATGGCAAAAGTATATCACTGTTCGTTTTTGGACAGTGTTTTAAAGTTTACTATGAAGTAACGGGCTTATTAACTGAACAATAAAAATCCACTGGAAAAGTGAGTTTTTTATAAGATATTAGAAAGTTATCTAGGAGCATGATTGTCTCTATGCTGCTAATTCTTCTACGAAATCCTCCCTTTCACTTCAAGCAATTGGGGGTACATTATAAATCTCAAGTGATTGCTTTATAGCGGCAGATAATTTTTGGTTCATATCATTAATAATTGCAGATAACTCTGAATTATTGAGCCTTACATCCTTAGTATTGCTCCAGCTGAATAATAATTGCTCAACGTTAGATTTGATGGGCTGATTTATAACTTGCAATATACGTTCGAGATGTTTCTTATATTTAGCAACTACAAAATAAAAACGAAAGTCAAATCCCGATTTTCCATCAAATTTTACTTATGGGACATACCTAATATTTTTTTCGTCTAACCAGTCCTTTACATCTTTAAAGAATAGAGTGGCAACACTGCTGCTTGCCAAAGCAAACATGTCATTAACTGATAACATAGCTTGGATAAAATTATTTTTCTTTACAGGAAAGTTTTTAGTATTTGCATTGTTGAATAACTTATTACCCTTTATTAACTGATCACCAAACACTTGTAGAATTTTGTTAAGAATTTCAAGCTGCTAAAGATGTTGGCATGTCGTTTGAGTTGGGCGGCGACTGGAAGGCTTTCAAGGACGGACCACATTATTAATTGCCATGTTCAAAATATCCTAAGTGATCTGACATAATCCCTTCCAACAAGCTGCGCTCTTTTTTTGTGTCTGAGGCAATATTTATTAAGAACTAAGAAATTATTCATATACCATAAAACTAATATCTACTTTATTAATCGACTTTATTTCACTATAATTCATTCTCTTTACTTTTTAATTAAATCAAATTACCGCGACTAGGAAATGAAATATAATGAAAGAAGATACGGAACTTTCAGTTTATGAACTAGGGATAATTCAAAACTCCCTACGAGATCGTATGGTTAACATAGAAGAATTTAGAAATGATTTAGTAACTGATGATGATGAAGCCGAAATGAATGATAATATTGATACATTTAGCGTAGAGCTCATGAGTATAAAAGAAAAGATTACAACAATGATTGATAAGAAAATAGATGATAATTGCCCATAAATATGTAAAAAGTTTTACCGCAGAATCTTCCGCTAAATAAAAAATCCGATCACTTAGGTGATCGGATTTTTTTGGTTTGATTTTGATACCAGTAAGCAACTAAAAAAGTATATCAATGTTCCTTATGATCATTATCAAGCCACTAACGACCATAAGTATGAGCAGCATTATCCTAAACTGACTCACACTCATGCCTGCCAAAAAGCGTTTGCCAATAATATTACCAATAACTGCACCCAGTCCTAGTACAAGCCCATATAGCCAAATCTTGGCAGTGAGTAAACCAAAAAAAGCATAACTACCGATTTGCACCACACCCATAAAAAAAGAGTTGGCAGTTTTGGTGGCAATTAGACTCTCTTTTTCCAGCCCAGCATTCATATAAAAAGGGTTGAGTATAGGGCCGAGACCACCTATCAATGTGCTCATAAAAGCTATGATAAACCCCAAAGGTATAAATCCTATTTTGGGCATATTGAAGGTTTTGCTCACCTTGCCAAATTTATATTGGAAAATGGTAGATACTAAAAATATGCCAACTAATAACTGTATCCAATTGGCATTTAAACGACTAAAAATCAGTGCGGCTAGCCATGCGCCTAAGATTGCACTGGGTACATAATATTTCGTCAATGACCAATCAATGTGATGCCAGAATAGATAAATCCGAGAGCCATTACTTATAAAGGTAGCCAAATTGATCACTGGTGGCGCTGCTGCTGCCCCTAGCATCCAAGAAGTAACTGGTATCAGTAGTATAGCGCCGCCGCCACCAGAGATAACAGAGATGATAAAAGCGACCATACCAGCGATAAACAAGCCTGCTAAATGCCAATTTGGAATCGTTTGTAGTAGGTCTAAAACAATGAACAATATAAAATCCTCTTCCCTGAGTTATATTGAATGATGATTATGTACTTAATTAATATACAGCCTGTAAAATGCTGGGTAGAGGCGTGAATAGATATGTTTGTCCACTCAATAATCGTCCATTTGTTCGCTTGAAAAAAGACAAAAATGTTTAAGAAAACCAGTTAAGGTTTATCAAGTAGGCAAGTAAATATTAGCGGATTATTAATACTAACGGTATCTTTCAGTAATGAAAACAATGATGCAATGTTTTCTATCGTATAGCAAGCCCTACAATCAAGTGCTTTGAAAAGGATGAGTATGAGCAATCTAATGAGTGTCACGATAAATTGGTCTTGTAGGCTGTGTCGTCAGGATAAAATAAGCCTAGATTGATTGATAGATATAGACGCGCACAAAAAAGCCCAAACGTTTATGACGTTTGGGCTAATCTGTACTGCTATATGGTACCCGGAGCCGGAACGATATTACTCGGTTAAGTATATGATTTATTTAATTTAAAATAATAATTATTTATCCAGTGTACATATAGGTGTACATGGAGTTTGAATTTCATATTTGATGATATATATTCAGGTAATATATCTTTGCTTATACCTATTGAACGACTAACCACTTACAACACCTTTCACATAGATTTTATAGTTTCTTTAACTCATCATCAATCAAACCTTTCAAGTAGGTAGATGAGTCCACACCGTAACTATCACATAATTTTAGAAGCTTTTTCTGATATGTTTTATCTAATAGTTGCTTGTCCAAGGATTTTTTAGAAGCTTTGCTTCTAGATTTTACTTGATACCAAGAATTTTTCATCCTATCTATGAAACCTTTCTGATCAAGTGTAATGATCTCGTTGTTACGTTTCAAATTATTCCGTAGAATTGAAAATGCATCTATCGACGCACAAACTTGATCGTAGCATTCTCTAGAATTACTAGCTATAAAGAGGTGTGGTTTCAGTAGTAAATTTAGCGCTTCTAGATAGTTGATTGCCCAGTCAATTTGTTGCTCATTTTTACTATCAAGCCACTTCAAATCTTTTTTACTTGCTGATTCTAAAAAATATCTGCTTTTAGCTGAAATTATAAAGTCTATTTTAATTTTATTCTGTCTACTTTTATTATCCGCATTTCTAGATGATTTGGGTTCAGGAGGCTTTTCTGGTAGTACGTCTCGAAATATAAGTTTGGCTAATATAAGTTTTCTTTGATCGTTCATTAATTTATTAGCAGTTTCTTGTTTACCTAATAAACGACACGCATCGAAAGATCTTAGAAAGTCTGACTCAAAATCAGTATAGAGAGAGAATCTTTCAATACCCATTCTATATCTATGATAAGACCAATACTTATCAAACCATATTGCTGCTCTAAGGTCTTTTTCAATCCAGTCTATGTATCTATCTTCAATAACCAAACTTATGCACTCTTCAATATAGTTGTTTAATTGAAGAGTATTCCATTCTAATGCTTGAATTTTATTGATTATATAATCTAAATTATCATTGATGACAATGTCTATATTGTTTAGGTGCATTTCATAGACAAGGATATAGAGCTGTCTACTTGTCAATTTAGACAGAATGGTTCTGATATCTTTGTACTCTAGCTTTAAGTTTGAATTAACATCCATCATTATGAGGTCCAAGAACGTGATCGATTATGCAAGTTATTAGTAATATTACAGTAAGTATTCAATCAATAATACATATTTAGACAGTTATATTTTAATAATTTAACAGTAAGAAAATAATAAGAGAAAAATATTTTAAATTTAGTAGCTTCCTTATTTATCGAGGGATACGTGATGAATATAGCTCTTAAACTCCTTAATTTCTTAGGTTTTTTAATATTTTTTCTGTTTAATCTACTAAATAACAAAGCCGTACAGCAATAATGTTCTCTCAACTAAGATATATCGATACAGTGGTCATGTTCGGTGTCCTGCTATTAGAGCTAACTCCATCCCTATCTTTATCACTCAAAAAGTCTGAAAACTCGGTATTCAGTTAGCGAAAAGGTACTGGAAACTCTGCTCCTGAATTTCTCACATATGGTTGGTATCTATGTTATTGATTAGTAATACTTACTAATCATCATTAAAAAATACGAGTCAACACTACTCTATGAACAATCCATTCTCATTCATAGGAGTAGTCTCATGTCATACCCGCATATTCATCAATCCAAACTTATTAGTACTATCGATTTATTAGTCAGAGGTGTGCTATTTGATGATATCGATATCAGTCAAGTCAGAGTCCAGCTATCAAATTTGTATTTACCGTTGCTAGACGATTACGATTCCGCATTGGAGTACGCACAAACTGTTGAAGCATTCAGACATAGTGCTGAAAAAGTGATGGCTGACCCACACTCGCAAGCTCAGAGGTGGGACGATTACAATACGGCTCAATTTATGGATTACCTAGGCACTTATAAAGCTCTCATTACAGCCGAAGATGCTAAGCTGAATAAGCAAGAGAAAAGTAATAGCAAGGTGCTTGAAGTAGATTTACGCAAGCTATTCAGGAGGTATTCTAGGCTGTTGTTTGTCAGAGTTGATTTAGCCTACTTAAAAGACACCATGCATTTAGTTGATATCGAAGATTTACATCGACACCTAAAAAAGCTTAGAGACTTTATAGGCAATAAAAACACATGCTTTGAAGGTTTGGTAGGCCATGCTATAGCGATAGAACAAGGGCATGAACATGGCTACCATTGTCATGTCCTGTTAATCTATAACGGTGCTAAACGCCGGAAAGACACCTATTTAGGCCAAGCAGTAGGAGAGAAGTGGGAGAGTATTACTGATGGTCTAGGCTCTTACTACAATTGCAACCATCCAGCAAATAAGAGGGCTTATGAAAAGAGTGGCACACTCGGTATCGGCATGATAAGTCGTCACGATGCACAAGGCGTTGAGAATGCGATAAGAACAGCCTTATACCTCACTGACCCCGGTAAAACTGACCGCTATACTGACAGGCTTGATCAGCATTTAAAGGTCAAGCTACCTAAAATGAAAACCTTTACTCGTGGGATTGTTAAAGATAAGGAGAAAAAGAAGAAGTATTCCTCTTTTAACCCATAACAAAATAATTTCAAATACATACTATTTTAATGAGATAGCGCGTTAGTAGTTAGTAAAGCGCCTAATCCAATCAATATTTACCCATTAAAGGTCTGCCTCGTGCAGGCCTTTTTTATGCCCAAAATAAAAGGAGTGCTTATGAAAACCATCTGTCCATGTTGTCAGTCAACTGCGGTCTATGAGATGACTGATGGCATCAGTATCAATTTGATCGACCAGCTGTTGTCTCCTTCGGTTCTCGTCAGCCTTAGCGTTAGTCTGTGCAAAACGCTTAAAGTTCATCCTGCTATAGGTATGGTTGCAGGTACGACAGTCGCAGCGCTTATAGAGATGACTCAGTCTCATCAGGCGCTACCGAGGCTCGTCAATCAGCAATATCGCTGTGATGACTGCACGCATGTCTTCACCAGCTTTCATTAATCTAGTTAACCCACTTCACTTACCTTACTTAATCATCAATAAAAAGGAAAATTATCATGGCACATTTAGTCGAAAGTATGGCTTACACAGGCGAAACCCCTTGGCATGGTCTTGGCAATGAGCTATCACCTAAGCAGCCGTTAGAGGTTTGGGCACGCGAGGCAGGTCTGGATTGGCGTATTGAGTCATCGGACGTCAGCTACATGTCAAGCAATGACAAAGGGCATAACCTCATCATGCCCTTCGCTGAGAACAAGGTGCTCTATCGCAGTGACAACCTAGAGCCGTTATCAGTGGTCAGTCAACGCTATCAAGAAGTACAACCGCGCGAGATTTTAGAGTTCTATCGCGATCTCACAGAACAGTCGGATTTCGAGCTGGAAACGGCTGGGGTGCTTAAAGGCGGTCGTAAGCTATGGGCACTCGCTCGTACAGGTCAATCAGCAACGCTTAAAGGTGGTGATGTGAGTAACGGCTATCTATTACTGGCAACGGCTTGTGATGGCACGCTTGCGACCACAGCACAGTTCACTAATATTCGTGTGGTCTGTAATAACACGCTTGCTGTTAGCTTAGCCAATGGAAGTGGTGGTGTGGTCAAAGTGCCGCATAGTACCTCCTTTGATGCTGATAGCGTCAAGCAGCAATTAGGCGTGTCAGTGAAGCATTGGGAGGAGCATAGCTATGAGATGAAGCAGCTATCTGAGCGCCGTGTGACCCAAGCAGAAGCGGCCAATTATTTAAGCCGTGTATTCAATGATCAGGACAATGACCTCATTCTATTTAACCGCGCTAAAAAGCAAAAGGATGCTGTTCCTAATGCCAAAGCGATGAATCAGGTGATGCAGATGTTTAACGGTCAAGGGCGCGGGGCTGATTTAGATGCCGCTCGTGATACCGCTTATGGACTGTTATGCTCTATCACTGAATACGTTGACCATGAACGCCGGGCCATGAGTACCGATAATCGTCTTAATTCAGCATGGTTCGGTGCTGGGGCTAAGCTTAAGCAAAAGGGCTTAGAGGAATCGCTACTGATGCTTGCTTAATCAGGAATGTTTAAAGTCTGTCAAACAATCAACCACGCCTTCGCGCGTGGTTTTTTATGCCCATTATTTAACGAGCCGCATTAATTCATGAAGCCATTTATAAGGAATGTATTATGGAAACCATCGCATTAAACACGACAACTCAATCAAGACGCGCAAAGCGTTCAACAATCAAAGCTAAAACAACACGTCTACCTTCAAAAACGAAAACCAACACTCGTTACTCAACGCCTTTGGTGCCATCGACTCAATCAACCACTGCTAAACGCCTTGTCAGTACCAAAGATTTGAGCCGTGAGGACTGGTTAGCCGTTCGCAAGCAAGGTATTGGTAGCTCTGATGCAGCCGCTGCCTGCGGTATCCATCCGTATTTATCCATGCTTGAGCTATGGATGATAAAGACGGGACGCATGAGCTCAAACATCGATGCCAGTAGTAATAGCGGTATTGAGGGTTACTCACCGCTGTATTGGGGTAATACGCTTGAACCAATGGTCGCTAAATACTATCGAGAGCATACAGGCAATAAGGTACGCCGCGTCAATGCCATCTTGCAGCATCCTGATCCTGACAAAGCTTTTATGCTGGCGAATTTAGACTATGCCATCACTGGGTGTACAGAGGCGCAGATACTAGAATGCAAAACAGCAGGAGAACATGGGGCCAAGCTATGGAAAGATGGTGTGCCGTTGTATGTGACTTGCCAAGTACAGCACCAGCTAGCAGTCACGGGTAAGCAAGCGGCGCATATCTGTGTTCTTCTATGCGGACACGAAGCCAAGATATACAAGGTTGAGCGCGATGAGCACTTGATTGAATCCATTACCCGTCATGAGCGTCTATTCTGGCACTACGTAGAGACGGACACGCCACCAACCCCTGACCACAGCGAGTCAGCTGCCCGTGCACTAAAGCTGTTGTATCCAAAGCCCAAACCCTCAAGCAAAATTGATTTAAGTGCAGATGATGGTGCCAACAGCTTGTTTGAGCAGCTGCTTAGTTACCGTGACTATATGCAGGAGCTAGAAGAACGTCACGATAAAGTGAAGCATCAGCTACAAACGCTGATTGCCGATAACGAAGTGGCTGTGTTCGAGAAAGGTGCGATCTCATGGAAACGCTCTAAAGATAGTGTCGGCTTGGATAATAAGGCCGCTATCAAAGCGCATCCTGAGTTATTAGCTAAATTTAGTAAAACCAAGCAAGGCAGTCGCCGCTTCGTCATCTTAAACGACTAAGCCGAAACCTACTATACTTAACCAAAACAAGCGCATAACTGCCCACCCTTATCGGTGGGCTTTTTTATGGCTAAACACATTTTATTAAACCTATAAGGAATATCACCATGATTAAAGGTCTCACTATAACCCCACCAGTATTAGGTCGCATTAGCATCGGTAAAGTCGTGCAAAAAGATGGTAAGCGTTTCCCTGCTAAGGATGACCAATTCACCATTACCAGCCAAATACAAAACAAGGATGGCTGGATTAATCATCCACTCGATACAAAGCTACGCGAAAAGAATGACGGTAAGCTCAGACAAATACCCGTACGCATGTTGTTCAATGATCCTGAACTTAATTTGCGAGCTGAATACACGCTATTTGATAGGCAAACTGGACGCCCACTTTGCGTAGGCGATGGTGAATATTGCCAACGTAGAACGAGCAACGGTGTTGAGCAGCTTCCATGCCCATCACCCGATCGCTGTCCGTTAGCGCAAGGCGGTGCTTGTAAACCCTATGGGAGGCTCTACGTTAATCTTAGTGAAGACGACGAACTTGGCACTTTTATCTTTCGTACGACGGGTTTCAATAGTATTCGTACATTGGCAGCAAGATTGAGCTACTTCGCAGCGGTGTCGGGCAATAAGCTTTCATGCTTGCCACTACAACTCACGCTAAGAGGTAAAAGCACCACGCAAAGCTATCGAACACCAATCTACTTTGTAGATTTGACGCTACGTGATGACGTGACTTTAAAGCAAGCGGTACAAGATGCTGGTGCCATTGATGAAGAGTTAAGTGAACACGGTTTTGACCAAGCAGCGCTAGAGATAGCTGCTAAGCAAGGCTATGTCAATTCTTGCTTTGAGGTTGATGACGATAATCTATTGGATGTGGCAGAAGAGTTTTATCCAGTAGAGGCAGATGAGGCTAATAGTGATCATCAAGGAGCGTCGCAAAATGGTATTGCTCCCTACAATGTCGGTAATATCGAAAGAAGTCTAAGGGAGAGTGTGACAGCTATAAGTTAAAGCAATGGTAAGGATAGACGGCATAAAAAAAGAGCTGACTCATTCAGCTCCTTTTTTTATGTGATTGATAAGGATTACACGTGGTCAGTATAGGACGCCGTAAAAAAATATGGGACTCCGTAACTGTATGAGAGGAAATGCTCTCATTCACTCATAAGGAGATAGTCATGGAAAACTTAAACGCAACACAGCCTGTAATCAAGCAATGCAATCATATACCGCAACTACTGAGTATCAAAGATGTGGGTCATTACACAGGTCTTAGTCGTTCCACGATATATGAGCTTATCAACGAAGATTCCGACCGTTATGACTCAACATTTCCTAAGAAAGTACAGCTTACGCAAGTTAGGGTAGTGTGGGTAGCGAGTGAGATTGCTGAATGGATTGAAGCTAAGATAGCTGAGCGTTCAGCCTAGGCTTACTGAACCGCCTTACCACTAAGAGTAGGGCGGTTTTTTTTGTTAAATTTTGCGGTTTTGTAAGGTAAGTAAAATTATTTTGAAGAGCCTTAAGAGTTTTTCTCATATAAAACATTACTAAGTCAGCTTTTATAAACATAATCAAAGACAGTCTGATAGCAGAGGCTTTCTTGAGTAGTTTACAACTGCATTTACAGGTATATTGGACTGATTCTCTTAGGATATATCTATAGGGAGCCAGTCAGGCCTCTCACTGGTTTAATTTTCTAGTGAGGAATTGAATATCTGACTTTATAGTTCAGGTAACAGAGTATTAATTTTACTTATTAATAGTTGCTTTGAACCCAATCATCATTTGGATCGTACCCACTATTTCTTATAACACTCATAATAAAATTATATTCTTGAAAATCATCACTCCTATACACCAACCAACTAAATAGACGAACAATCGAATCTATCGAAGGGCGATTTTCACCTTCCATTGACAGTAAATGTTCTAAAATTAGTCTTAAACCTAAAGGGGCATCATTTAGATTTCTTCTATATTCTTGAGGAAGATTAACAAAATGACGACGAATGGCGGTAATATCCTCTATGTGTTTTACATCAAATGGCTCTTTTCCAAAAATTAATGTATAAGCATAAACACCGAAAGCCCAAGAATCGTAGTTTTCTGTATCATTACCTTTTTCTAAGAAGTCGGGCGGCATACAAACAAAAGACGATAAAACTCTACGGTTATTATCCTGAAACACAGCATATTCATCTAAATCCCTCGCATTCTTATAAACTTCATTAAATATGGAATTTCCAGCACTATTATCTCTTTGACAGTTACCCATATCAAGAAACTTAACTCTTGGGTCGTTTTCTATACTATTTGGATCCATCGAATGGTTTGCAAGTAATAATATATTTTTTGGATGTAAGTCTCTATGTACGTAACCAACTCTATTAAAATAATGCATACTAGATGCAATACGGTGCAAAAGTGAAATTTTATCTTCAATTGTATATTTACTCGTATCTAAATCATCGAGAATATCACCCTCTTCATATAAGTAAGCGAAGTAGTAAACTGAATTATTGTATAGACTTTCTAAAGAAACCTTTATAGTAGGTAACGGATAGCTGGTCTCAGGTCCTATAAATCGACTTATATCAGGAATAAATTGATTATCTCCCAACCATGCTGAATTAGCTGGATTGTACATTAGAACTGAATATTCAAGCTTAAATCTCTCTATTTCAACAGAGTTTCTAGGTGCAATCAAAAACTTGAAAACGACTTTCTCATCGTCTTTTTCGTACAAACTACTTAAAGCACTTTGCCCACCTAATCTTTCAACAAACCTAAAGCCACCTATTTTTAGTAGCCTCAGCTGTTTTAGTAACGCGTAAACATCTTCATCATCTTTTCCGCATAAATCACTTAAAGTGATTTTTCTAGCCAGTTTTTCAATAAACCTAAAGCCACCTATTTTTAGTAGATCCGAATTCTTTAGTAACGTGTCAACAATCATGAGCTATTTCTCACCGTCTTTTTCAATATTAAAATGAGTACAGTACAACATAATTTCGCCTCTGAATTTTATAGGTAATTTATCGAAGTTAGACACTACAGCATAATCTTTACTTTCTAACCAGGCTATAATTTCATCTTTGTTTTTTAAATCATCAACCTCTTCCTCAATATCAATCAAATCATCAACTTTAACACTGTATATTAGTTTATATTTAATAGTATCTGGAACGGTTATCTCATAAGCTTCGCCGTATTTAGTGGCTTGGTGACAATTAGGAGTACAAAAAATAGTCTCGCTTCTGGCTTTAATTCCAAATTTACAGTAAAACCATTGGTCTACAATTTCATGTACAAAACAATCAGAATGTCTTGGTCTTCTCGGTCTTATCAAATTTTCATTTTCATTTAAGCCAAACTTTACTGAACCTGTAAATCCTCTGAATATTTTCATGGATTAATGTCCTATGAATTATATAATTTGAACGATATAGATAACGTAACCCTTACTAACAAAGTCATAAGTTATATTTAAGGATATTTTTAACATATTTTAACTATAGTCCATTAATAGAGAGTATGTAGTTGTGCAGTTTTTTGGGATGAGATCATGCTCTCATAAAGTGCATAATTAATCATCTAGATTATGCCTTCTGCTAAATCATAAAGCACTTTAAAACTGGTTTGGTCGTCTAATACTTCAATATCGTATATTTTGGTAGCTATATTAAAATGTTCATATATTACTTTCATTTTTTTTATAAACCTTTTATCGTGAGTCACGAAAATGTCGCAGAAGCAACCTAATGCAGCATGATTCCGGTCAAGATTTGATCGTAAAAACTTATTTTCTTTATTAAGGGACTCATCAGGGTAATAACCAATCAAGTTTAAAAAATCATAGATTATGAAAATTCTGTTGAATATTCTTTTATCCTCATCGAAGATATCCTTATAAAGCTCTCTTAATGGAGGGAAACTCTTAGGCTTAACCTCATCTAAATATGCAAATATTCTGCTTAAAGCATTAAACCCTTCGATTTTCTTAAGATTATCGACATTGATACAATATGCATCCCGAAAAGCCTTACTCATGCTCTGGTCTTGATTAGCCTCCTTGAATTTTTCATTCATCAACCTTATGTCTTTTTGAAAATCATGAAGTTGAGATTCAAGAAATTGCATCCTTTGATGACACAGGTCAATGTATGCTTCTAAGTGCGGTTTAATATTTTTATCAGTGCAATTTGCATTTTCAAGCTCTAAAGTGGCTAGGTTATCTGACAGAAAATCGTTTAGAGACGACATAGAACTTATTTGGATATCACTAAACTCATCATAATCCTCGATGCCATTGTAAACAGCCAGACCTACTTTCTCCATAGGCTGTGTAAATTCATCATATCTAAGGTCTTCGTCAACAAATTTGAGATAAACATTACATGGCGTATCAATACATTCATAAGGTCTAGCATCAACATTAGATGAAATGTCAGGTAATTGAAAATAAGTCGCCTCTAGCTTAGTCAAAACAGTAATAAATTCTGCTATCTTTTGACTATCATCAGCATTAATTCCAGCTTTATGAACTTCTCTCAAAGTACCGTTGGAATAAACAAAATTGTACTTATCTCTAAGAGCAAAAAAATGGGCATCTGTTCCTCTTTTTCTTAATTTATCTAAAGCATTTTGGTCTAAGTACATACTTAGTTTCTTAGTATTATCAGTCATAAAGTCATTCCTTTACAGTTGATTAATAATCATTTTTAACGAGAATTTTTTAAATTTTGATTCCTAACGTCAGGGGTTTCATAAGGCGTATCAGATGTATAAGCTCAACAAATTAGGATTCCCGCCAGTTTACCTGAACACGCATCACTTCCGTATCCTCACAGTATCCTATCCTCAATTCTTTAAAGCTGACCTGCCCATTTTCGATTACTTGCTTAATAATCTTCTGTCGCTGGTTGAGTCTCGCATTTCCTGTTTTAACTTCTGCAATAATGAGATGCACGTCCTCGATAGGTACATTGCCATCAGCACACTCGTGTAAATTTTGGAAGATGACATAGTCAATCGGTTCCCCCATAAATCGGCAGTCTGAAGGGTTGTAAGGAAAATCAGTAATAAAGGGTGTGAACTGTTCACCAATTTGACCTTTTAGGACGTTACGCTGCATGTTGTTTGAACGCTTTTGCGCCTCTTTAATATCTTTATCTAATCGCTGTTGAAAGCCTGCTTCTTTTTCAAGCATATCGTTCTTAATTTGCGCAATATCCCGCTCGCTCTCCAGTAGAGCCTTATTTTGCAATTGTATTCGCTGTATAGTCCACACAAGTAGCGCCATCATTAGCAAGATTATAATTAGTAGTATCGTAGTAAGAGTCATGATCTTATTTTCCGTATTATTGAATTGAGTTATCTTTAATTCTTGGGAGTCATATCCATTTCTTGCAATCGTTCAAAAACAGTGTCTGAAAACGGCTTGAAGTAATTCCATGACTTATATTTTTGATTATATTGCCCACCGCCTTCGTTACGCCATTGCTTGAGTATCTCAATCACATCATGATTGTAGGTCACACACTTAATAGACACCATGCCTGAATTAAAAACCCTGACATCTACCCAAGCGTGTTTGATGGTAAAGCGATAGATGATATAGCCTTTATCAAAGCTTCCACTACTATTCTCGTTAGTGCTGTTCTGGCAATTATAGATAGGCTCAGGTAATGGCGTAGGGGCCACTGGTATTGTTAACGATTTCGGTGATGGGAAGATCCACTGCTTATTACTCACACAGTCTAGAATATAATCTTTAGCTTCCTCACTTGGTAATTCAATACCTTGCGTGATGATTTCTCTTAAATCTATCTCAACAGTCGTAATGCCTAGCTGCTTAATAAAATCCGCTTTATCAGTATCGATGAAAGAGGTCACGGCGACTTCAATAAACATTATTTCATCATCGACCGTTGCGACTATATCAGGTCGGATACAGCCAACAGACTGCTCCTCAATCAAATGATCAAACTGCCACGTTTTATCCTCACTGTTTTCGTCGTCAGGTAGTGATGGCAGTGTTAAATACCTCTCTTCCATAATGACTTGTTTAGCAAACTTGTGTAGGATACTTTCAGGATGAATAGTACAGCTTTCTTTATTGTTTAAGTGTGCAAAATGGTGCTCATTCTTTTCACCTTTACGAGCTACTACAGGCTCACCACATTCAAAGCAAAAACACATACAAGCCAGCCCTCGCTCGACTTGTTTAACATTGACGATTTGCTTTTGCTCATTAACAGCTATTGACATAGTCATAGTTACCATCCTCTTGTTAGTTGGTTAGGAGTGAGGTAATTATGAGAAGAATTCTGCCTCTAAAACAGACTGCTATTGGGGGCGTAATAGGATTTTAATCGGTATTTAACTATGAAAAACATACACTTAGGTGTCTTTGAAGAGCTCGAAAAACAATTTCTTAATTTTCCAAGAAATACTTTTTATGATCATTGCCTCAGAATAATAGTCGAAGCACAGCTCAATAAACTAAAGTATTCGGATGAAGGGTTTGAACCTAATAAGTTATCAAGACAAGATATCTATGCCAAAGCGAGGGGCGTGAATAAAAATACTGTGAGCAGTCAAGTTGCTAAAAATAAGATAAAAACGGATAGATTAAATGTAGAGTTAGAAAAATTTATCGAATCACAACCAGACTGTAAACAGGCTTTTAAGGATATAGGTTATTTACCAGAAGTTATTTCATCTGTATCAGAGGGTGGTGCCAAAAACAAAACCTACGTGTGGATGAGTATTAGAGCTATTGAAAATGAGGAAGAGCAGATAGCTAAATCTGCTGTCTTTGAATCTGAGGATTATGAAGATTTAAGTAGTATTACTTATGAGCGCAAAGCGACTTCTGAGATTAAGCCATCTTTATTCACTAAGCTATTCTTCAAAAAAGGTGAGCTAAAGATCTTAAGCTTTCGAGGCATTTTGCTAATGATCTTGCTGATGCTAAGTTTTTTGGTAGATATCTGTGTTGCTATCTTTGCGTTACTTGTCATCCTATTACTAAGCGAATTACAAAATTTTAAGCTTTGGCAAGCTATGCTTTTCGTAGCATTCATTCCTGTAGCTTATCTAAACTGGCGGTATTTTTTTATGCCACTATATATGCTGCCTTATCACCGTGTCGTTAAAGCGCCTATGTTCTTTGCTAATATCAATGTCGATAATACAGATATTGAAATGTACCGAAATAAAGATAAGCTCAACATAGCAAGGATTACAGAGTTCACTGCAACCTGTCCAATTTGCTCTGGCGTAATCGAGCTTGCTAAAGGTAAACCAGATCAAAAGCAGCCGCTAGTAGGGCGCTGTAGGGAAGCGCCTCATGCTCATGTATATAGCTTTGATCGGATGACGATGAGGGGGTGCTTTTTAGGTATGAAAGATTATTCCGTGAATAATGCACTTGGACTTTAGACTTAAAAAATTTATTCAACATTAGATGTGCTAGAGTCAAATAACGACCTGACTACCAATCTCAAAATCATCCACCACGCATAAACCGATACTTGAGAACCAGAGCTTTGATCATCCAGTAAACCGTGAGCAACATCGTTGCGTAAGTTAGCGCCAATAGATTCGGTGAAGACAGCTTTTAATTCGAACAGTAGGTCTTCACCTAGTACCTCCTCAGCTTGCTCATGCTTGAGCAATGTTGATAAACCATTTTCATTTTCAATACCACCTTTATCGATAGTAGTGGTATGAACGCCATTATTTTTTAAACAAATTCTCACTATATGTTCGACTTGAGGAGCAAGTAAATGAATGCTGTTTCTAAAGTCGTGCTCAAAACCGCTCCATAGAGCACTAGCTAAAAGGTACTTTCGACCTTCAGGAACTATGGGTGAAAGTTCACATAGCTGTATTAAGTACTCCTTTGTTACCCTAAAATCCATAAGTATTTGGTTTAATGCTGGGACGATGCTTCCTTGCACCATAAACTGTATGTTTAACTGAAAGTCTTGAGTCATTTTACTAAATATTGCTGGTTCGCTTTCTTCTTCTGTTTTGTAATCAAGACCTAATGCTGGAGTTTTAGCAGTAACTCGCCCATCTCCAGAATAATGAATGTTACCAAACAAGCTACTCAGAAAATACTGTTGGTGACTTTCTAAGGCTTGAGATCGCAGGTCTTTATATATGGGAGAAGGAAAGGCAGTAAAATATAATAAAGCATGATTTAGATCTTGCTTATCTGATACATGTTCTATAGACGCCTTAACGGTGTCAGTTATATCAACACTGGGTAGCTGAAAAACAGGCATTTCATCTAATATGTTGTGACCTGTTTCAATAATCTTATCTCTGACAGAAACCATCTTCTCATTAACAGCGTACAAACTTCTCTTCGCTTTTGGAACTTTTCGATAAGTTTGAAGAGCATTTTCATAGCTATGATTAGCAGCCATTTGACCTTGAATATTATTTGTTACTTGAGAATCACCTTCAAGTACAAAGCATTCAGCTGACAAGAGCAAACAGTTTAGCCACTTATCATCTTCTTGTTGAGCCCTAAAAAACTTTTCAGCCACAGCAAGATGATCACGAGCTTGCCAATAGTTACCTGAATTTAAAAGGTTTATACCATGACCACATAGCTCTTCTGAAATTTTTGTCAGGTCGTCTCTAAGTAGATGGTGATGTCCAATCATCTCACCAAGCCAGAGATTCATAAAATGGCTATCTGAGTAATATTTTTCAAAAGCAATTTTTAGTATTGACTCGATATTTTGTATTTTTTGACGATCTTTTGTTTGTCTAGCTAACTGAACGCATCGTTCCCAGCACTGTTTTATATCAGGGTGCCATGTTTCAGGGTCGATCGGAAGTTGCATATAGCTTTCTATAGCAGCTTGTGCGTAATCGACTTTTCTTGGACTTGCGCATAACCAAAGTATGTCAGCAAAGCGAGCTCTAATCATAGGGTCTGTTATGTCAGTATAAACACCTGCTATGAAATCTAGCTGTTCACTTGTTAAATCATCTGGAATAGCTGATCGCTGAATAGTATTTCCATCAGAGTAAGTGGTGCCAGCCTTAAAAGGGTCGTTAGGACTACTTGGATTGATTGCCATTGAGCAAATATCTGAAGCAAGTTGTAACGCATTAGCTAAAGCTTCATTACCTTGTCCTCGTTCCAGATTTGCTTGCTTGTAGTAAGCTACAGATATAGAGAAGTATCCAAGCTCAAATGGATCATTAATGTTCAGATTGCTATTATTGATAAACTCAGTAGCGGAGCATAAAGTAGAATCTGACATTGATGCTTTCCTTGTTTTTTATAAATAATTTGTACTCAAATAAACTTTATTATGACGGCTGCTTTGACTTGAGCTACGATTGGTTGCTATGAGACCGTTATCTTGGAACACAACTCTTGATATACTGGTTCAATATCGTTGAAGTCACTGACGCTTTGTAAGCATCTTAAAGTGGTCAGCTTAAAGTATTGTTGAGTAGAATCAGGTACGTTATTGATTTTGCTTTGTAACTTTAACGGCTGATCAAGCTCAAAAATAAAATGGTCTGTGAGAGCGACCATTTTTTTCACAGGCCATACATATTCAATGTCATAGCAGTTAGAGTCCATATCAGAACAGATGGCTAAGCTTAAATAGCGAACTTCTTTTAAAATATGGTAGTCATATCTAGTGAAAATACTATTTTTAGGTAAAGTATAAAGCGTGACAGTACCGTCTTTAACGAGCCTGTAATCGTTATCATTCTTATCTACGGCGAGTGTTAGAGTCAAGTCTTGATACAGTATTTGTTGCATACCATCGTACGGGATACGCGCGGCATCCTGTAAGTAAATATTCTCTTCCATGCTTGACTTGTATTGAGAGGTCGATAAATCTGAAACAGCACTAGAAATACGTTTACCGATATTTTGACGTAAGAAGTTTAGTAGCCAATAGCAGCTGTTATCAGCTTCTGGACTGTTTTGAGTTAGGCTAGGTAATAACGCAAAAGCACCAATACTTATTTCATCGATAGTATCAGAGTAAGGGTTGGCTTTACTTATTTGATCAAAATAGCCGGGATATAACGCAAAGGCACCAAAAACAGGACGACTCTTATCCACACCGTTCTCGTGTTTGCTTTCATTGACGCGGATCAAGGCATCACGGTAACGGTGCATTTGATTGATAGCATCATCAGGTACATAATCATTCTTTTCTATATCTTGATTGACATCGTCGTACTGATTTTTTTTAGTTTTGATACGGTATTTTGCATCGAATAACCAGATAAACTGTCTATTATTAGGGAAGGTAACTTCTAATAAAATATCAGGTTCTTGGCTGACAGAATAAGTTCGAATCGGTTTAGTCGTTTTCCTAAATCGCGGTTCATGAGCCAATCTAGCTTTAACGCCATCATCACGTTCAAATTTAAATGCACCAGCAAAGCCGTCTTTAAGCTGATATTCAAAAAACTTCTTAAGTTGTAACTCTTGTTTCTTAGTAGCGACTTCCTTAAAATCTAACTCATCTATTAAGATATTTCTTAAAGTAAGAAAGCACCACACCTCATAGATTTCTGCAACTGACTTCATGGAAATGCTGGATTGATTATCAAACACATCCAAGTAAAACTTTAACTCTTGCCAAATTCTATATACAGAACTGTAGCCTACCTTTTGTTGCAACACCAATGATTCTCGACCATGACCATTATAGTCGCCAACATTAGCCATAAAGCCTTGCTTCAGCATCTTTTGTAGGGGCTGTTGCCACTGATGAAACTCATCTAAGAATGCATTTGATAGTCTTTGAGAAACTGACTTTTTATTATCTTGCCTGAGCTTATACTCAAAATCAGCCAGTCGTTTCTTAGTAGTAGAGACAACCATTTTGATAAAACGATTTTCTGGAGTATCAACACTGAGCTGTTTTTTTGTGACTTGATAACGCTGTTCATGCAGACCGTTAGCGAGATCTTCCTTTATTTTTGCTCCTAATCGCGCAGGTATTTTACCTTTTATTCTCGCAGCTTTTGTATAAGACGTTTGAGCCTGTAAGCGGCTATGTGGTGCTTGGCTGATGACCTTTAAGGCATGAAACAGTTGATGACGCAAATGACTGAAGTTTGCCAGCCAAAGCAGTGGAAACTGATGGCGTTGTTTGGTTTGCCCACTATCTTGTTCCGTCTTCTCGACTAAACTAAATCGCCAAAGTGGAAAGGCATTATCAATCGCTTGATACATCTTAGGTAAGTCATCATGCAAACTCATCTTAGTAGGTAGCACTTCAAAAGAAATGGTACTTTTAAAGGTTTGAGATGACTTGATGTAATTAAAGGGTAGGCGTAGCCAACCAACATCATTTGCAGTATTGATCGTACCTGTTAGGCGTGCTAGCGTTGAACGTTGTTTATTTGCCTTAATAAACCGAAAGCTCTTGTTAATAGCGTGGCTACGATGGCTCAGATACGCCTTTTCCACGTCACCAGTAAATATGACTTCAAACTGATATTGAAGGTTCTCAAAAAAGATAAAATTATCTAATTCTAAAGAATCTACCAAGCCTGAAGGAGACAGGCTATCCTCTATAACCAAAGGCTCATTCATAAAATCAGCGTTAAGCATATCTAAGGGCGGAGAAAAGCGCACTATAGATGGTTGAGCATTATAATCGCTTATGGCCTCACGTTTCTCTAAAGTAGACTGATAGGTCTTTTGACGTTTCTCAATGTCATTGCACCAAATGGACAGCTCAAAATCAGGGGTTTGTATCCTTAACAGATCTGGCATTATTACTCCATTGGTTTTGCTATATCTATTCTATAATTGCAAGTTTTATGGCCAAAAGCTAGTAAAGCCAGAACGCTCTAAGCGCTGTTGCATCCAAGCCAGTTTAGCCTTGCTACGGCAAGTGATATTTAACACGCTACCATCTATGTTTTTACGATATAGATCAGGACGTAGTTTATCTTGATCATCTTCCATAGACCAAATATCAACAAGTTCCTGTTTTAAGATAGCTGTTAATTCTGTGAGTAACGACTCCTCATGGCTGCTTACAGAGTCATCTATAACTGCTAATTTATCATGATCTCCTTCGATGCGCGGCAATACTTTGCACATCAAAAAGTCATCCCATACAGCTTGCAGTTGCTTCTCATCTTCAGGATAGGCGCTAATCACAGCAAGCAGTAGCTCATTCAATGCTCTAAAAGCCAGTTGAAAAGGCGTATCATCCAATACTTTATTGATTGATTTTAGAAAATTAATGCTCTTATTACCATCACTATCTATGGGCGGTAACTTATCGATAGAGGCTTGAGAGTCAATAGGGTAGTTCAAGGCGTTATGAGTGACTGTCGGTTCAAAGAAGTGATCAAATTCATTAGGAAAAAAATCGCCAAAATCAAAACTCAAAGCACGATCGATGACTTTACGCGAAAAACCATGTGTAGTTTCATCCATATTGACTGTACCAGCTACGATCAAATTAAAGGGCAGACCTAACCCATGCTCACAGAACAAGTCCCAAGCATCATCGTACTGCTGATCTGCAAAACCTAATGCATCACGCAGTTTGCTTTTATCTTCTAATTGTTCGATAGTCGCTGACTTTAAAAGTGGATCGCAGCAATAAATGAATTGTTCATCGTCCCACTGCCATTCGCGTGTTTCTAGAACGGATAGATAATCAGCAAAGTATTGCTCGACAGGGGCTAAATTCATTTCATCCAGGCATAGCCAGTAAGGCAATACTTGATCAAGCTCGCTTTTGTCACCTGTGACAGCGAGACCATTACCCTCAGACTCTAGTTCAAGACCTGCATCAATAATGGCACGCCATGCTTTGGCAATGAATTGTAGTACGTCAGTGGTAATATATTCAGCGTTACCATTACCGCCCAATCGTGATATATAACCAAGTATGTCGCTGGGTTCATGCCAGTCAGGGCGTACTGGGATAAGGCAATAAGTATCGCTAAGACTGCCTGTGAGTATAGCTTGGTCACGGACAAAGCGGGTTTTCCCCGTACCAGATATCCCAGCTAAGAGTAGGAAAGGCTTTGAAATAGCTTTATTATCATAGTTTCTATTAATTTTAATGGGTTTTACTTTGTTCTTTGAGGGTTCAAGTTTTGATGTTGTGTTTTCTAAACTTTGATCAGTGGTTCCTATGCTATTTGGTAAAAAGCTATAACCTTCAAAAATATCAAAATCATAAGTTAATAATATTTTATCAAGATCTTTAGGGACAGTTTTAGGGAAAAGTGCAAAAGTGAAAGGACTTCCGCCATTGAAAGTTCCAGCCCTTGTATTGTTTATAACTACATTATCAAATCTTAAAACTCCTTTTTTTGTATAAGTGTCAGCTGATCCAGAAAAAGTATTACCCGTTATTTTAAGTAAGTCTTGTCTTTGAATAGATTTAGAACAATTGAAGTCAGTAGTAGAAATATCATCTATAAAAAATTCATTCCTAAAATCTTCTGGAATTTTTTTTAGTAACGTAAGTATTTCCTTCTCTGTAGCGTTCCAATACAAAGAGTACATGAAACTTTTTAGAGATACTTGACCTCTTTTTAAGTACCTATTTCTTAAGTTTTTTCTCCAGTTTTGTACTAACAACCCATATTTAAATCCACGTTGATGATCTTGTTCACTGTCTGAGAAATAGAATGCATTATCTGCGTATTCGGAGAATTTTTGTATATCAACTTTTAAGTAACTACCATTAATCTTGGTTTCGCAAGTACATATCAAAAAGAGCACTATACCGAAGAACTCTTCTGGTTTTGATACTGTATCTTTAATATCTTTTCTAGCTGAAACTAGAGTCTCAAGAGAGATGTATGGCATTACATGTACCTTTTTTATATTTATAAGTGCAACTAGATAGAGAGTATAACTTATTAAATTTTGAAGTGATTTATGGTTTATTAGAATACATCAATGTCTTATTTCCTGTCTTTTAACATAGCTAACACCTTATCCTCTCCCAGCTGATCGATCAACGCTTGCAGCTGCAAGGTAGAGTCAGCCTTGGTTTGCGCATCCGCTCTAAACTCTGCCGTATCTCTGCCCTCGCGCAAAGCATCTAAATAGTCAGCCCACTTCTGCATCATTTCCGCACGATCGTCAATGTACTCAAATCGACCATAAGCTGAGCCGTTAGGATCTTTAGTGGTATGACCCAATGCCATCTCAACAAGCACAAGAGAGTACTTTAGCTGCTCTTGCAGGATAGTCTTCGCAGCGGCTCTAAAACCATGAGCACAATGTATGTTTTGATAACCCAAATTGTGTAGTTGATTATTAGCAGTAGCGTCTGAAATGATATGGTGTTTTTTTGCTGTTTCGCTAAAAAAGACATATTCAGTATGGCCATTAATCTTTTGCTGTTCACGCAATATAGCTACAGCTTGATGCGGTAGGGGAACCACCATATCCTTAACCATAGTTACCTTACCTTGACCCTTGAGTGGCTTCAATTGCCACCTACCAGTCTCTAGGTCTAAATCATCCCATTTCATACGGCGTAGATCGCCGTTACGCACGAAGAGCATAGCTAATAGCCTAAGGGAGCTTATGGTATTCAAATCACAATTTAAGGTTTCAATAGCTCGCAGTAACTTAGCCAAATCTTTAGGCTTAGTGATGGCAGGGCGGTGACCATAGCTAGATTTAGCCAATTGACTCTTAATAAGCGCCGCAGGATTGCTACTACAGAATCCACGAGCACCCGCATAGACAAACACGTCACTAGCAATACCTGCACAGCGTTCAGCCTTATCTGTGAGCTTGCCAGCTTTATTTAAGGAGTTAGCTTGGATGTCTAGTAACACTTCGAGCATTCTAGGTGAGCCAATCTCACTAATAGGTTCATTACCAATATAAGAGCATATAAGCTCTAAACGGCCCTTCTTACGAATAAGTGTATTACCCTTTTGAGTTTGCTCCAAGCTATCGAAATACTCCCAAGCAAAATGATTAAAAGAGTTTTTAGTTTTACTAATAATACTATTCTTTAATTCTTCACGATGGTTTTTAGGATCAATGTTACGGCTTAGTAGCCCTTCATAATCACGCCAGATTTCACAGGCACGAGAAAATGATACGTTTGGATACACTCCAAGCGATATACGTTTGTTTTTTGAATGAGTAGGGGACAGATAGCGATAAACCCAAGACTTAGTTCCGTTAGGTCTGACCATGAGATAAAGCATAGGATGATTTTTTACAGAGACTAGGTATTCCTTGTCATCGGCTTTATGACTGCTTATGCTGCGGTCGGAGCTGATAGGTTTGCGTGCTTCCATAACTGACACCCCAATGTACATTTAAAAACCAGTGTACATAGTAGTGTACATCAGACTCATGGATTGGGATAGATAGAGCAAGACAGTATAGAACGCCAGATACAACAAAGCCCCTGATATCAGGGGCTTTAGCTGTTCTATAAGATAGTATAGGACTATGTAATGGTACCCGGAGCCGGACTTGAACCGGCACGCTATTACTAGCGAGGGATTTTAAATCCCTTGTGTCTACCAATTTCACCACCCGGGCAAAACTTGTAATATCTACTAAGTAATCATTCTACTAGCTAGATAAGTGCTGGCTATTATAAGCGGTTATGCTAATAATGCAAGCTAAAATTAACGTAAAGTTAATAAATAATTGGAGGCTGGAGTCGGAATCGAACCGGCGTTAACGGAGTTGCAGTCCGCTGCATGACCACTCTGCCATCCAGCCAATCAAGGTGGACTATATTAGCAAAAATATATTAAATTACAAGTCATTTTTTAATTAAAAACAGGTTATTTGCTCGCTTACCTATATTTAGATGCTATTTGCACTTATTTATACTATAAAAAGTCTTTATAGGCTCTGTGCTGAGCAGGCATCTGATGGCGAACATACAGATTAATACTATCAACTAGGCTTATTTATCGCAGTCTATCATCATCAATTGTGTTTTGATTTTTTAATAGCGTGATAGATTAGAGAAGTCTTATATAGCTTTTTAAGCGTTTAGATAACTTGAATAATACGTCACTCTATCATGACGCAAAAATCCAGCTACGCCCAATCCGTAACGTTCAGCGACGCGAACCGCTGTACTGGTAGGGGCAGACATACCGATTAGCCAAGGGATATGACTACGAATAGATTTTTGCACCAGCTCAATTGATAAACGTGAGGTCATTAGTACACAGCCCACCTCTATTTTCTGACGCAATTGCCAGCCTATCAGTTTATCAAGGGCATTATGACGCCCTACATCTTCAAATAGATACAATTGTTGTTCATGTATCGTAGCGGCTGCATGTACTGCGCCAGTCAATTGATGTGTATGTTGCAACGCATCAACTTTTTGTCGCATGTCCAACAGATACTCAAGACTTGGTATTGCTGCGCTCTTAATTGAATGAATTTGAGGCGTATGAGGCAAGCGCTTTTGTGAATAGCTACTAAGATCGGGCAGTGCTTGTGTCAATCCAGTAATACCGCACATGCCGCATCCTGTGCGTCCTGCTAGTTGACGCCTTTGAGCCTGAATGCGTTGATGACAGCGCTGGCTTAGAACCAGTTCGACCACATAAACGTCGTAATCTTGCAGTTGCTCGGAAATTTTCTCAAAGGTAGCTGGTTCATTACTTTCATCGTCTAAGTCTTGAGCAAATTGTCGGTAACTTGAAATATCAGTAAGCAGCGTCACCTCCCAATCTAATAACTCATGACTATGTCGAATTAGGCCTTCACTAAATAAGAACCCAACTGCTAAGTATTCAAGCTGGTTTGGACTTGCCATCAGTACCGCGTAATGTATGCCATTGATGACAATGGCAACAGCGGCTTCTACTGCTAAACTGGCTGGCTGATTATCAACATAAGGTTGAGCTGCGCCACTGTGATCGTATCTATCTGAAGAATAAGCGTGTTTCTGTGACAAATGAACACGTGCAAGCGGCGTTGTAGGCAAGTCTATAACACTAGGTTGCTTATCTGATAAAAATGGCTCATTCGCTTGATTTGTCGCATTGGTCTTGTCTGTCATTATAGGTGGTCACAGTGTTTAATTATCGATAATATTTTTGCCGTCTTTGTTGTAAATCGTCGTTACCGAGAGACTCGGCTTTCAAAAACTAAGCAGGGTCTGCCATCTCCGTATCTGCATTCACACGCTGTAAAACCACAGTCGTTGATTTGTAGGCAGGTATATGAGAGTCTGGCGCATGGGTGTCCAAATCAAATAAATCATTACACTCAGGGTAATAAGTCGCTACGGCGTTTGCAGCGATATCCATTTCGGTCAATATTAGTGGCCCTAAAATACGTGCCTGGTCTGTGCTGTCTTTACTTAGGTGTCGGGTTATCATAACCTTATCGCCTTTTTGCCATCCTAGACGGTTCATCTCATCAGGATGCATAAACAGCACATCACGTCGATCGGTGTGACGATAACGATCTTGATAACCAAAAATCATGGTATTAAATTGGTCATGGCTACGAACACTGGTCAACTGCCAAATCTTTTGCTCATTGGCTTGAGTGACACTGCTTGAGGTTGTAATGTCTGTGTCATCTTGAAATGACGACGTTGCCTCTGCCATTTGTGCAGCGACATAAGTAATCGGATATTGCGGTACTTCAAACTGTGCTTTACCGTCACTGGTATTCCATACGCGGTGGCGTGCAGGGTGATACAAATGAAAGCCACGTTCAATCTCACGAATACGTTGATTAAAATTCTCAAACCCACTAATCGCCTGAGCAATATAATCACGAATGACATCAAAATCCTCGCTCATCATTTGCCATGGAATGTTCGAATGATCTTCGAATACATGAGTAGCAAGATCTGCCACAATCTGCGCTTCAGACTTCAAGGTCTCGCTAACGGGTTTCAAATTGCCTTGAGTTCGAACAATCTGACACATAGAGTCTTCGATAGTGGCAAATTGCTCACCTTTAGCCGTAATGATGCGTTCAGTACGACCCAAGCAAGGCAGGATAAGATTGTTTGCACTAGGGTATAACATTGTCTCATTGAGCTTGGTTCCCACAAAAATATTCATCTGAGTGGTGGTCAAAGCTTGTTGAATGGCTTTAGTATCAGGCGCTGCCACAGCGTAATTACCACCCATCGCCATAAATACTTTAAACTTACCAGCAATCAACGCTTTTGCGCCTGTCACGACATCGTAACCGTGCGCTTGCGGCATAGGGTGTTTAAACACCCGTTCAAGACTATCTAGTAGTTTTTGAGCAGGGCGTTCATGGATGCCCATCGTACGGTCACCTTGTACATTGGAATGTCCACGGACTGGAGAAGCACCTGCGCCATCAATACCAATCATACCCATCAGTAGTAATAAGTTAGTAATCATCGCTACATTATCATCGCCTTGCACGTGTTGGGTGATACCCATACCCCATGTGCAAATCGTTGCTGGGCTGTCAGCCACCAGCTGGGCAAGATTGATGATTTCTGCCTGAGTGATACCACAACCACGCTCAATATCTACCCATGATTGCTCAGTAAGCCATTGTTTTAACGGCTCAAAACCCGAAGTATGGGTCGTAATAAAGTCACTATTGATCTTATCGTTTTTAACCAGCCATTTAGCAAGACCTGTCAGTAAAGCTGCATCACCGCCGATTTGAACTTGAACAACCTCGTCAACCATAGTGTCGCTAGAACCCGCTGCCATGTGTATGGGCTTCTGCGGGTTTCTAAATTTACTTAAACCTTGTTCGCGCATAGGATTGATAGAAATAATTCGAGCACCTTTTTCATGAGAATGAGCAAGCATTTCAAGCATGCGAGGATGGTTGGTTGCTGGGTTTTGACCAAACATCAATATCAGTTTTGCTTGCCCAAAATCTTCTAATTTTACGGTGGCTTTACCAACGCCCAATTGTTTGCTTAGCATCACTGAGGTGGGTTCGTGGCACATGTTCGAGCAGTCTGGCAAGTTATTGGTGCCAAAACAGCGCACAAATAACTGATACATGAAAGCGGGTTCATTGGTAACCCGACCTGAGGTATAAAATAACGCCTCATCTGGCGAATGAAGCTGCTTTAGCTGGGCTGCAATACGTTCATAAGCGGCTTCCCAAGAAATCGCTACATAGCGATCTTGCGTTGCATCATAATAGACAGGTTCTGATAGGCGGCCAATATGTTCTAGCTCGTAGCCTGACCATTGTTGTAACTCGGTGACCGTATGTTTTGCAAAAAAGGCTGCATCTGCTTTGGTAGTCATGGTTTCACTAGCGATGACTTTGATGCCATTTTCGCAAACATCGAGGGTTTTATGAGAATTATGATCAGGCCATGCGCAACCTGGGCAGTCAAACCCACCTTGGGGCTGATTGCTTTTTAACACACTCATACTGCCTCGCAAAAAAGTTTTATAGTCCATCAATTTACGAGTAGAAGAGAATAGGGCGGGCCAACCAGCAGCAGGATGGGTATAAACAGGAATTTTACGCATGACAGATCTCACAGATAAATAGCGATATATAACAACTATATCCCTATGAGGAAAAGTTTTATACGATTATTAACTATAGATAACAAAAAAACCTCCAAGAAAAACGTGTTTTCTTGAAGGTTTATAGTGTGCTTATACGTTGAAAAAATGATGCATTGAAAAAAAAGAGTACGTCAATAAAAGCTGGCAAAACATCAGCTTACTGATAAACGTTTATCACGGTTATCTTTATATAGCTTAGCTTAAAATCAAACTGTCATCTTCAACTTTTTCACCGCGCGTTTGCTCAAACATATCGAGTAAATCATGTACTGTCATACCTTTACGAATATCGCCTGACACATCTAGTACGACTTGACCTTGGTGCAGCATCACCGTTCTAGTACCATGCGCCAATGCCTGCTGCATGGAGTGTGTAACCATCATAGTGGTCAGTTTGTTGTCCGTCACAATCTTATCAGTTAACTCCAAAACAAAAGCCGCTGTTTTTGGATCAAGCGCTGCCGTATGCTCATCAAGCAATAGGATTTTAGAGGGCTGTAAGGAGGCCATGAGTAAGCTGACTGCTTGACGTTGACCACCTGATAACAAGCCCATGCGATCGGTCAGACGGTTTTCCAATCCCAGTTTTAGCACCGACAACTTTTCTCTAAACAAATCACGATTGTTTTGATTGAGTGCAAAACTCAAGCCACGCTTGCCACCACGCTTATAGGCCAGTGCCATATTTTCTTCGATGGTTAATGCTTCACAAGTCCCCGCCATCGGGTCTTGGAATACACGAGCCACCCAATGAGCGCGCTGATGTGCCGTCTTTTTAGTAACATCAATACCATTCAACAAGATTGAGCCACTATCGACACGTGTGGTACCACTAACGGCGTTCAAAAAAGTTGATTTACCAGCACCATTGGTACCGATGACGGTCACAAATTCACCATCTGCAATATTTAGGTCGATACCACGTAATGCAGGGTTTTCAATGGGCGTTCCAGGATTAAAGGTCAACCGCAAATCTGTAGCTTGCATCATAATAATTATTCCTTATGGTTGCACATTGACATTAAGCCCGAACTTTACGACTTAAAAATTTAGTTTTGGCTTTTGGTAATACCAGAGCCAAGACCACGAGTAATGCTGTAATCAAGTTCAAATCTTGCGGACCAAAACCGATGCTACGCAGGGTTTGACTGGACAGGGCGACCTGAATAAAGAGTTTGTATAGCACCGCACCGACTACCACCGCAAAAGTAATTAACCAAATCCGCTTAGCAGGAATAATAGTCTCACCAATGATAACGGCTGCCAAACCAATGACAATCGTACCAATACCGATGGATATGTCTGCGCCACCTTGGGTCTGCACAAATAACGCGCCAGCCAATGCTATCAAACCGTTAGAGATTGCCATACCAATAATGGTCATCCACGACGTATTGATACCTTGAGCCTGTGCCATTCTGAGGTTTGAGCCAGTAGCACGCATGGATAAGCCAGTTTCAGTACTATAAAACCAGTTTAAGAATAACATGGCTAATAGTACAACAGTGCCGATAATTAGACAGCGCATCCAATAACCGTTGCCATCGGACACTAACGTACTAAACACGGTGGTTTCGCCCAATAGCGGCAAGTTTGGCGCACCCATGATGCGTAGATTGACAGAATATAGCGCGACCATCACCAAGATACTGGCAAGTAATTGCAAAATTCCAAGCTTGACGTGCAACCATGCAGTGACAATACCGGCGACTGAACCTGCCAGCATACCAAACGCACAGGCAAGCCATGGATTGATACCAGCGATAATAGAAATACCAGCGACTGCACCGCCAAGTGGAAAACTACCATCAGCAGTCAAGTCAGGAAAGTCGAGAGTACGAAATGAAATAAGCACACCAAGTGCTACTAGGCCATAAATCAGACCGCTTTCAAGCGCACCAAAAAAAGCAATTAAGGACATAAGAGATCAGTAAGTCATAACCAAGCGTTTAGCAAATAACGTTGTCGCTATTCATAGAGTGAAGCAACCAAAAAAATCGGTACTATTTTATCCATGAATCAAGTTATCTAAACGGCTGAGCGGTGAATTTAACAGATTAAGCAATCTGCGGTTAGGGTAAACCAAAACATATCAAAAAGAAGCCCAGCCTACTGATTCATAGCTGGGTTTCTTATAGTAAATACTTGGTATTCTAGCGTAAGAGTAGATAATGGATGACAACGTGATCACAACCACCAGCTACCTTTTTTTGCTATGAAAAGCCAAGTATGAATGTGCGTTATTCTACCACTTCTTTTGCTTTATCGATAACCGCTTGTGACAAAGTAATGCCTTCTTCTTTAGCATGCTTTGGACTGACATACAGGTCTAACATTTGTGGGGTGTAGACAGGAATAGCGCCTGCTTTTTCACCATTCAAGATACGGACAACGATTTTGCCAGTTTCGCGACCAAGATTGTAATAATTCACACCCAATGCTGCCACCGCACCGCGCTCAACTGAACTGGTGTCTGAAGCAATAAGTGGGATTTTACTTTCTTTGGCGATTTGATAGAGCGACTCGTAAGCCGATACCACATTATTGTCGGTTGAGGTATAAATCATGTCAACCTTACCCTCAAGGCTACGTGCTGCCATCGCAATGTCATTACTACGCTGAGCTGGTGCTTCGTGCACATTGATGCCAAGTGGCGTTAATTTTTCTTTTAGATTTTTTAAGATGATGGTTGAGTTCACCTCACCTGGGCTATAAACATAACCGACATTTTTCAAATCAGGAATGATTTGACGCATCAATTCGATCTGTGGTTCATACGGTAGCGCATCTGATGCGCCTGTCACGTTGGTACCGGAGCCATCAAGCTTGGGTACTAATTTGGCAGCGACTGGATCAGTGACCGCTGAGAATACCAGAGGGATGCTGCTGGTTGAGGCAGCAACAGACTGAGCAGACGGGGTTGCGATAGCGACGATCACATCTGGCGCATCGGCAACGAACTGCTTCGCAATCTGTCCAGCAGTTGCTGTATTGCCTTGGGCGCTTTGGAAGTTGACAGTCAAGTTTTCACCGTCTTTAAAGCCTGCTTCATTCAACTCGTCTATGACACCTTTGCGTACATCGTCAAGTGCTGGATGTTCAACAATAGCGGTAATAGCGACCGTCTTCATCTCTGTTGCAGCATCGCCAGTAGCAGCATCTGTCGCACCGGTATCTTGTGCTGACTGGTTACAACCCGTCAAGATAGCGGTACAAACGCCGCCCAATAATAGCGCCTTGCTAAATTTAAAATGACCAAAACGATTTTGATACAACATAGGTTTCACTCCTGAAATAATAATGTGTCCGTACATTATTGAATAAATAAAAGTTCATACAGGCCATCTAAACAGACAGCCACTATCTAAAGGTTATTTCTCAGCACTTTGCGCTTTTTTATCGACATTGATGGCATTTTTTAATAAATCATCTGTCAAATTGACGCCTTGCTCAGCCGCATGTTTCGGGCTTGCATATAACGTTAGGGTGTTCATGACTTCAGGCTTAATGGTATTGACGGCCTCACCATTTAACACTCTATAAACCATCTTGCCTGTCGTGCGACCAAAGTCATAATCATTGACGCCCATTGCAGCAGTCGCACCTCGTCTGACACTAAATTCGTCTGAGGCAATGACGGGAATTTTTAGCTCATTAGCAGCGCCAGCCATCGCTTCGAAAGCAGATACCACATTATTGTCCAATGACGTGTAAATAACATCAGCACGGCCAGATAGGCTACGAGTCGCCATGGCAACGTCTGTTGGGCGATTGGCCGTGACGTCTAATATAGTCAGTCCGCGCGCCGTGGCTGCTTTTTTAAGCTGGTTGAGCACGACGACCGAGTTTACTTCGCCTGGGCTATAAACGTAACCAATGGTTTTGGCATTGGGTACGATTTTTTGGATATTATCTAGCTGTGGCTCAATCGGTAGCTGACTAGAAAGCCCGGTCACATTAGATTGGATTGGCACCTCTTTTTCATCGATGAGCTTTGCCGCCACAGGATCTGAGATGGCCGTATAAATGACAGGAATCGTCTTGGTTGACGCTACAATAGATTGAGCAGATGGCGTCGAGATGGCGACGATAGCATCTGGATTGTCTCCTGCAAACTGTTTTGCAATCTGACCTGCTGTCGCTGTATTGCCCTGAGCGCTTTGAAAGTTAACAGTTAAATTTTGGCCTTCAACGTAGCCACTCTCTGCGAGCTCATCAATAATGCCGCGACGCATCTCATCTAATGACGGATGCTCGACAATTTGGGTGATGGCTAACGTTTTGGCAGGCTTGTCAGTATCAGCAGCTGCGCTTTCGTTGGTAGCAGCAGTATCGGTTGCGTTCGAGCAGCCAATCAGTCCAAGAGTGACACTGATAGCAGCACCGAATAGGCTTAGGCGTAAAGGAGAAGCAATAGTCATTATTAGGTGAACTCGTCGGTTATATCAGTTTTGGAAACCAAGCCAATAGGTTTAGTCGTACTAAGCGCACTGATGATTGCGATTATGCATGTCTTTGTTGGCTTGCGTTTTACAAATGATATTGGAAAATGCAGGTTAGCCGAGTCAATACTATATTGATGTCAAAGCTGATGCCAAAATAGTAGGCTAACAATAAGGTAATCGTTCCATCGATCATTATGTTCATATTATGACAGTAATGTAAGTTATCGCAATAAAAAATTAAAGCGTATTCGTCACAGGTATTATTTATGCCAGTCTTGACAGTTTTACGGCCTAATCTTTCATTTATTTTACTAATAAAAAAAGATGCCGCTTAGGACATCTTTTTTATGACTTCACATCGGGTAGAGTTATTAAGCCAAAGTGTCCCCAACGACACAATCATCAGGCAATGTGACGACTGTTAAACCCGTTTTTGGATTGCCAGTTGATAGCACCATGCCTTCTGAGACACCAAATTTCATCTTGCGCGGCGCAAGGTTGGTGACGCAAATCACCTTTTTACCAAGCAGCTGCTCAGGCTCATAAAATTTACGAATACCACTGAACACATTACGTGGCTTTTCTTCGCCAACATCCAAGGTGAACTGTAGTAGCTTATCAGCACCTTCTACGTGATTGCATGCTAAGACGTGCGCCACTTTCATCTCGACTTTGGCAAAGTCTTCGATACCGATATAGTCAGTCTGTTCAGTCTCGATGGGTGCAGGCTGCTGGTTTTGCTTGACTGGCGTACTGTCTTCGCTAGTCGCTAGTGATGCGGCTTGTGTCAACGACGCTTTTGAATCTTCTACCATCGCAATAATGTCTTTTTCTTCAATACGCTGCATCAAGGGTTTGAACTTGTTAATTTTATGTCCAAGCAACCACTCGTTGCGGCTGGCAAAGCTTAAATCATCAATATTCAAAAACTCTTTGGCATTATTTGTCAGCTCAGGCAGTACTGGCGCAAGATAGACCATCAATTGACGGAAGATATTAATCGCCACCGAGCAAACGTCTTGTACTTCTTGCTCAGTGCCTTCCTGTTTCGCTAGTGACCACGGTTTTTTACCATCGATATATTCGTTGGCTTTGTCCGCACATTGCATGATTAAACGCATCGCACGTGAGAACTCACGATTTTCATAAGCCGCGGCAATCTCATCGCCAGTTTTGGTGATGTCTTCTAACAGCTCAGGCTCTACGCAAACCTCTGACAGCATGCCATCGTATTTTTTGACCAAGAAACCCGCGCTACGACTGGCAATATTGACCACTTTACCGACCAAGTCAGAGTTGACCTTTTGCATAAAGTCTTCTAAGTCAAGGTTGATATCCTCGACTTTGTCAGACAGCTTACTGGCAAAGTAATAACGCAGGTACTCAGGATGCAAGTGCTCAGCGTAAGTTTCGGCTTTGATAAAGGTGCCGCGCGACTTACTCATTTTTTCGCCATTGACCATCAAGAAACCATGAGCAAAAACGCCCGTTGGTGTACGGAACTCACTACCCGCAAGCATGGCTGGCCAAAATAGAGCATGGAAATAAACGATGTCTTTACCGATGAAGTGATAAACTTCAGTTTTGTGCTCGTTTTCTTGCATCCAGTAACGGTCAAAATCCAGCGCGTTTTCAGTACCTATGCGTTTATCACATAGGTTTTTAAAGCTTGCCATGTAGCCGACTGGCGCATCGAGCCAGACATAAAAGTATTTGTCCGGCTCATCACTTGGCGTATCTGGAATTTGAAAGCCGAAGTAGGGCGCATCACGTGAGATATCCCAGCTGGCAAGTCCAGCATCAAACCATTCCTGTAGTTTGTTAGCGACTGATGTTTGTAGACGACTGTCACTGCGTGTCCAGTCTTTTAAGAACTGCTCAAACTCAGGCAAATCAAAGAAATAATGCTTAGAAGTTTTGAGTACAGGCGTTGCATCAGACAACGTTGAGTGCGGATCTTTCAGATCTGTCGCATCATAAGTGGTGCCACAAACTTCACAGTTATCGCCGTACTGGTCTGGTGAATCACACTCTGGGCAAGTTCCTTTGACAAAACGATCTGCTAGAAACAACTGCTTTTCTGGATCAAAAAGTTGCTCAACATCTTTTGTACTGATATGGCCAGCATCATTAAGGCGACGATAAATCAGCTCAGAGAATTGCTTGTTTTCTTCAGAATGCGTGGAGTGGTAATTATCAAAATCAATCAAAAATTTACTGAAATCTGCTTCGTGCGACGCTTTCACTGAAGCAATTTGCGCCTCTGGTGTTACGCCGTTGGCTTCTGCCTTGAGCATGATTGCCGTACCGTGTGCATCATCCGCGCAGACATAGTTGACTTGATGGCCTTGCGCTTTCATTGCGCGTACCCAAATGTCTGTCTGAATATATTCTACAAGATGCCCCAAATGGATATGGCCATTGGCGTAGGGCAGCGCACTGGTTACTAGAATCTCACGCACTTTCATCACCTATATTTTTATATAAACGGGTTGGTTATCAAACATTGTTAGCCATTTATGGCTATCAGACGCGATATTATCAATGCTAAAAACTTCCAAAAACGAAGAAAGTTTAAAAAGTGTGCCTATGATACCGTAATTCGACCACCTTTGTGATGTTCCTCTTTAATTAATACGGTAATTGACGCAAGACATCATATACAATTCTTCTTACTTATCAGGCAGGGCTGATAGGTTCCAGCCATTTTTATATTTGATAAAATTGCTATAAAAACCCCACGAAGCGAGCTGCTAAGTGGGGTTTTGTGTGAATACAATTTTTCCATAACAATAAACATCTATATTGACTTTAAAACGAGCCAAACATCGTTCCTAAGATAATAATAATGGTTACCGCTACTAATGGGATTATGATGGTGACCATGGCCAAGTTCAAATAAGATTGCTTGTGTGTTAAACCACAGATCGCCAGTAATGTAATGACAGCGCCACTATGAGGGAGCGTGTCCAAACCACCCGCTGCCATGACGGCCACACGGTGCATCAGCTCAGGGTCAATACCTGCGTTTACCGCCATTCTGAGGTAGTCTTCTCCTAAAGTGGATAGAGCAATACTCAAACCACCAGAGGAGGATCCTGTGATACCAGCCAGCGTAGTCATCGCGACCGCTTCTGAGATAAGTGGATTGTCAGGCGTTAAGTTAAGGATACTATCACGAATGATAATAAAACCTGCCAATGAGGCAATGACGGCACCATAGCCCACTTCCGAGGCAGTATTAAAAATAGGTAGCATGGAATCATAAGTACCACGGTTGATGGTTTTTTGTAGGTTGTTCCAATGCCCGATACGTAGCAGAATCAATACCACACAAGCTACGATCAAGGAGATAATAATCGACCATAATCCGAGTGAACCTGCGATATTCAAGTCTGGGAACTGGGTTTGTAGAGGGGTAAAATCCATCGACGGGAAAACCGCATACGTCAATAAGGCGTTTAGGGCGATAACCAGCACCAGTGGAATCATGGCAACGATAAATGACGTGTGCTGAGTAGTTAATGCTTCAGTTTTTTTAACTTCTTTTGTACTACTGCCAAGACTGCCTGTGTCTTCCTCATCATGCTGACCGTAGCCTTCACCTGCCGTATTGGCTTTTCTAGCGCGAGTCTGCAACCATAACCAGCCGCCAATAAACATAATAGTACCGCCGATGATGCCCAGTACAGGCGCAGCGAATACGTTGGTATTATAGTAAGGAATCGGAATAGCGTTTTGAATGGCAGGCGTGCCGGGCAATGCCGTCATGGTAAAGGTAAAAGAGCCCAAAGCAATGGCTGCTGGAATCAAGCGTTTAGGTATATCGGCGGCTTTGAATAGATCTTTGGCAATAGGATAGATAGCAAACGCTACGACAAATAATGACACACCGCCGTAGGTCAAAATCGCACAAACTAAAATAACGGCTAAAATGGCCTTACTGGCACCAAGCTTCTCAACCACTGTATTGGCAATAGCTGTGGCTGCGCCAGAGTCTGCCATCAAACGCCCAAATAGCGCTCCCAGCAAGAAAATCGGGAAAAATTTGAGCAAAAATCCACTCAGTGCGCTCATAAAGACGTCGGTATAGGCAGGAATACTACTTAAAAAATCCCCTGACAGTAATACCGCTAGTACCGCCATAATCGGTGCTAAAATCAACACTGAGTAACCGCGGTACGCGAAGAACATCAATAATAATAAAGTAATGACAATAGCAAATGTGCTAAACATAATCGCCCTCCTTGGCAAAGTTAAAGCATTGAGAAGGCAAAGCCTATGATCACAAGTCAACAGAATGGATAATAACAGACGGATTCACTGTGTATTGCTAAATAGCAATCTAGACTGATACGATGTTGACCTACCATATACTGAGCACTTCCTTTAGCTCGGACACCTGCAATCTTATTTTCTAGTCGCTGCGGGAATAATATGGTAAGTTAGCATAAATATTCAATACATGATATATCGATATAAAGTGTATTAATATAATGTTAAGTATGGATAAAACTATGAATTGAGTATTGATAAAATTATTAGAAGTAACGGAAGAAAGCAAAAATCAATGATGATTGAGCAGCCTCAATAACAAAGAATAGACTTGCAAGGAGATAAGCATGAGTCAATCAAAAGTATATAGCAGTGCTAAAGAAGCGTTAAAAGATGTCGTAAGTAGTGGTCAAACGCTTGCTATTGGCGGCTTTGGTCTGTGCGGTATTCCCGAAGTATTGATTGAAGCACTGCGTGATAGTGGTGTAAAGGATTTGACCTGTATCAGTAATAACGCAGGTGTCGATGAGTTTGGTTTGGGATTGTTATTACAAACCCGTCAGATCAAAAAAATGATCTCCTCTTATGTTGGTGAAAATAAAGAATTTGAGCGTCAATACTTAGCAGGGGAGCTTGAGGTAGAGTTGACACCGCAGGGCACATTGGCTGAAAAACTTCGTTCGGGCGGTGCGGGTATTCCTGCATTTTATACGGCAACTGGCGTGGGCACTCTTGTGGCTGAAGGTAAAGAAACGCGTGATTTTGATGGTCGCACCTATGTCCTTGAGCATTCATTACGTGCGGATGTGGCACTCATCAAAGCGCAAAAAGCAGACAAAGCGGGTAACCTCATATTTAATAAGACCGCTCGTAACTTTAATCCAGATTGTGCGATGGCAGGTAAAATTACCATTGTTGAAGTAGAAGAGATCGTAGAGGTTGGTACCTTTGATCCTGATGAGATTCATTTGCCAGGTATATTTGTGCAACGTATCGTATTGAACAATACGCCTGAAAAGCGCATTGAAAAAACCACGACCAAAGCAGTCGAAGGCGGTTAGCGTTCTTAAAGTTATCGGGTAGTACATTAAAATATTGCTAAATTAATAATAGAACATTGTAATAATAAGGAAGTTAACATGGCATGGACAAGAGAGCAGATGGCACAGCGTGCCGCAAAAGAGCTAAAAGACGGTTATTATGTCAATTTAGGAATTGGTCTACCAACGCTTGTGGCCAATTATATTCCTGAAGATGTGGATGTATGGTTACAGTCAGAAAATGGTCTGCTAGGAATTGGCGAGTTTCCAACCTTAGAGAACGTCGATGCTGATTTGATTAATGCTGGCAAACAAACCGTTACTGCAAAATCAGGGGCCAGTTATTTTAGTAGCTCAGAATCGTTTGCGATGATTCGAGGGGGTCATGTCAATCTTGCAATACTAGGAGCTATGGAGGTCTCAGAGCAAGGCGATCTTGCTAACTGGATGATTCCTAAAAAAATGGTCAAAGGCATGGGCGGCGCTATGGACCTGGTCGCTGGCGTACAGCGAGTGATCGTACTGATGGAACAAGTCAATAAACACGGCGAGCCAAAGATTCTTGCCAACTGTGAGCTACCACTGACTGGCAAAGGTGTGGTTGACCGTATCATTACTGAACTTGCAGTATTAGACGTCACAGCAAACGGCCTAAAGCTGGTTGAATTGGCAGACGGGGTTAGCTTTGATGAGTTGCAAGAAAAAACCCCTGTCAGCATTGCTCAGTAGAGATTGAGCGTTCAAACTCGTTACTTATTTTGATTTTATAGCCACTAGATTTTAGTGGCTTATTCACCTGCCTATTGCCTATTTGACCTTATGGTTCAAATACTATCATTCAACAAGCTTTCATCCATTTTATTAAGGAAAATATATGGCGACTCAATTAAAACAGGATTTGACGGGCAAGGTAGCTTTAGTTACTGGCGCAGCAAGTGGTATTGGGCGTGATATTGCTGATACTTACGCTCAAGCAGGAGCAGCGGTTGGCATCGCAGACATAAACATTGATGCCGCTCAGCAAGCTGTTGATGCTATCAAAGCTCGTGGTGGCAAAGCATTCGCCATCGCGATGGATGTGACGTCGGAAATCGCCGTTAACGATGGGGTGCAAAAATTGGTTGATACCTTTGGTAGTATTGATATTTTGGTCTCCAATGCAGGTATTCAAATTATTAATCCCATCCACAAAATGAATTTTACTGACTGGAAAAAAATGCTAGATATTCATTTGGATGGCGCCTTTTTGACTACTAAAGCGGCTTTGCAACATATGTATAAAGACGACAAGGGCGGCACGGTTATTTACATGGGCTCAGTACATTCACATGAAGCGTCACTATATAAAGCACCTTATGTGACGGCCAAACATGGTTTGCTTGGACTGTGCCGTGTACTTGCAAAAGAAGGGGCTGAGCATAATGTACGTGCGCATGTCATTTGTCCAGGATTTGTCAAAACGCCTTTGGTTGAGAAGCAAATTCCGCAACAAGCAGCTGAAAAGGGGATTAGTGAAGAATCAGTCGTTAACGACATCATGCTAGTAAATACAGTCGATAAGGAATTCACGACTGTCGATGATATTGCACAACTGGCCTTGTTTTTAGCAGCGTTCCCGAGCAATGTCTTCACTGGACAATCTATTGTTGCCAGTCATGGTTGGTTTATGAATTGATACTTTGTTGATAAATGTCTGTTACTGGTGTCAAACCACAAGGTCATTCCTACTGGCGTTGTGGTTTTTTTATGTCTGCAATTAAGCTACACTGTCACGAGAAAAGGTTTGGACAAAAGGCTTGTCGGCTATATCGTTGTTAATATTAGAGTAGTGCTTGATTTGTCTTGCCATACCAACCCACTTGTATAGGTAGTAACGGTAGCTATGTTTAATTTTATGAAGAAAAAAACCAACTCGGAACCTGAAACGCCGCAACAAAAAGCAGAGCGAGATAGTGCCGTTGATAAAGTACTACTCGGTTATGAAATTGGTATGGTGAGTATCGCGACCATGGTCACAGGTCTTGAACGTAAGGGTGACCAGCTTACTTTGGATTTGCGCTTACCTCAAAACAGTCGCCCTGAAAGCATTCAACAGGAACTGGGACAACTTCTTCAACCGCATGGAATTAAGACCATACATATGAACGTACGTTTGCCTGCCCCAGAAAAAGGAGCAGGATCGACCTTACCAAAACCCATGCCAAAGACAACCAATGCCATGGATAATCAAAGCCAATCATCTGCAACCAACAATGCCAATGCTGAACCACCAATTACTAAGTCAGCACCAACACAAGCATCATTGGCGGCGCATCCACGCATACGTCATATCATTGTTGTGGCATCAGGCAAAGGCGGCGTCGGTAAATCAACCACGACCGTCAATATTGCGCTAGCACTGCAAAAACTTGGCAACCGTGTTGGCGTGCTTGATGCAGATATATATGGGCCCAGTATGCCAACGATGTTGGGTGTAGATAGCGTAAAACCTGAGCTGGAAAATGAGCAATTCGTCCCTGTTAATGCGCATGGCTTAGCGATGCTATCGATTGGTAGCCTGCTGGATGGTGATAATACGCCTGTTGCTTGGCGCGGTCCTAAAGCGACGGGGGCCTTGATGCAGCTATACAATCAAACCAATTGGCCGCAGCTAGACTACTTGGTGATTGATATGCCGCCAGGAACAGGTGATATTCAACTGACATTGGCGCAGCGCATTCCAGTGACAGGTGCTGTGATTGTCACAACGCCCCAGCATGTTGCGCTACTCGATGCGCAAAAAGGCATTGAGATGTTTAACAAAACAAATATTCCTGTGCTTGGCGTGGTTGAGAATATGGCATTACATACCTGTAGCAACTGCAATCATACCGAAGCCATCTTTGGTACGGGTGGTGGCGAACGAATTGCTGAGCAGTATCAGGTGCCTTTATTAGGGCAGTTACCACTCGCTAGTAGTATCCGTGCTCAAGTGGATAAAGGGGAGCCGAGTGTATTGGCTGACGATGAGTTTGCGTCATATTATGTGAACATCGCTAAAAATATCGAAACCAATATTGATAAATTTGCCAAGCCCGTTGATGACAAGCGAATTTTTTGAGGTTTGAAACGCTTAATTAAAAAATACGTTTATACAGAAAACTGTTTTATAAGCTCGTAAGGTTTTAAGTCATTGCGACCCTATAAATTGAGTCATCAATTCCGTATAATCGTCGCTACTAAATATTTGCTAAGGAATAACAATGTCTATCAAATCTGACCGCTGGATTCGTAAAATGGCCGAAGAGCACGGCATGATTGAGCCATATGAACCAGGTCAAGTACGTGTTAATAATGATGGCGAACGTTTGGTGAGTTACGGCACTTCAAGCTATGGTTATGACGTGCGCTGTGCCCCTGAATTCAAAGTATTTACCAACGTTCATTCAGTTGTCGTTGACCCTAAAAACTTTGATGAAAAAAGCTTTATAGATATTGTGGGTGACGAGTGTATTATCCCGCCTAACTCGTTTGCGCTAGCACGTACGATGGAGTATTTCCGTATTCCACGCGACGTATTAACTATTTGTCTCGGCAAATCAACGTACGCGCGCTGCGGTATCATCGTCAACGTCACGCCGCTTGAGCCTGAATGGGAAGGACACGTCACCTTAGAGTTTAGTAACACAACCAATTTACCAGCGCGTATTTATGCGGGGGAAGGCGTAGCACAAATGTTGTTCTTCCAAAGTGATGCTGACGATGTGTGCGAGACGAGTTACAAAGATCGTGGTGGTAAGTATCAAGGTCAGCGCGGTGTGACGTTACCTAGAACGTAATGGATACATTGATGTCTTAATTCATTTACAGGTTTTAATTTGTTTAAAGACACAAGAAAAAAGCCAGCCATATCAAATATGGCTGGCTTTTTTCTTATAGGGAGCTGATTATTTTAGAACTTTTAAACCAGCTTTATTATCACGCTTAGGTTTAGGAGCGGCAGTCGTCTTTTTAGAAGTCGTTACTGAATCTTCTTCAGGCTGATAGTTTTCGTATTCATTCGGGTCAAAAAACATACCTTGCGAATTTTCTTTTGCATAAATGCCCATGACTGCTGTGAGTGGCACCCAAATCTCTTGTGATACACCGCCAAAGCGAGCACTAAAATTGATATAGTCATTTTCCATACTCATGTTACCAGTGGCACGGCTGGCAATATTTAGTACGATACGACCATCTTGCACATGCTCTGTTGGAATCTGTACGTTCTCAGCAGTGGCATCGACCATTAAGTACGGGGTAAGATCATTATCTTCTATCCATTGATATAGCGCGCGCACCATATAGGGACGGGTTGGAGTAATAGAGGTAATTTCGCTCATTGTTTGGCTTCCTATATTGATTGCATTAAATGATTACGGTTAAAGTAATGGTTTCAGTTTTGCGTTGATTTACCAAGGATTCATATTCTTTATTGTTTTTTATTTTAAGGCAGTGATGTCTAACTGTCTAATCAGCGCACACTTTTTTGAAAACTATCTCGCTCAAAAACCCGTTTCTGATACTCAAATAACGGACGACTAATAGCACGTGGCAATTCAATCTCCATCTCTTCGAGTCGCCATAATAAAGGGGCTAGCAAAACATCGCACCAACCAAAATCATCCGCCATAAAATAAGATTTATGAGCGAACAAAGGTGATAGGGTAATTAAAGAATCACTTAATTGTTTTTTAGCCATCGCTGCCTGCGCTTTATTGAAGCTATCCGGATGCGTCAGTAAGCGTTTACCAAGTGATAGCCAATCACGCTGAATGCGCCAAGCCAGCTGCCGGAACTGCGCGCGCTCTTGTGGTGTTTCAGGTAATAACTTATTTGTGTGGTAACGTTCTTCAAGATACTCAAAAATGACGTTAATTTCATAGAGTGCAATTTCGCGCTGCTGCAAGACAGGCAAAGTATGGTAAGGATTGAGCTCGGTTAAGTCTTCAGGACGCTCAGAGTGCAGGCGTGATAAATAGTAAGCAAGCTTTTTTTCTTCAAGTAATAGGCGTACCACATGACTGTCGTAGCCGTCATCAGCGTATAAAATTAGCTGACTGCTTGGTATGTCATTCGCATCAATCATGAAAGCCTAATGTTAGTAGTAAAGCCTGTCATCGTAAACAAAGTCGCCTTATTTATCAAGGTAACGTACGTAAACATTGCTTGTCAGCCCCTTATTTATCTACTTCTTTTATAAGATACGTGTTATTCAGGCACAAAAAAGGCACTACCAATGTAGTGCCCAATCTTATCTATAACATCTATATATTTAATACTTAATTATTTTACGTCTTTCCAGAATTCTTTATTCAATAAGTAGACTGGGATTAGTAAAACAAGTAAGAATAAAATAACAAAGAAACCAATCACTTGACGGTCATGACGTGCTGGCTCTGCCATCCATGCCATAAAGTTAACTAAGTCACCAACCTCGCTTTGAAACTCTTCGGCACTCAACTGCTCTTGCATATTGTGTAATACATGAGGCATTGCTGCATTTTGTAGCACTAAGTTATTAGCGCCCCAAGGACGGCTTGGATCTTCATAAAACGAGAGTAGGTAAGTATATACCCAGTCATCACCACGCAGTCTTGTCTCCAATGATAAATCTGGAGGCGCTGCGCCAAACCATGAGGCCTGTACTTCAGGGTCAATCTCAGCGTCGATATGGTCACCAATTTGGTCGGTCGTTACCATCAGGTACTTCTCGACCAGCTCTGGCGGTATCTCTAAGTCTTTAGCAATGCGAGAGTGACGAACATACTTGGCTGAATGACAACCCGCACAGTAGTTCATAAAAGTTTTCGCACCGTTTTGTAGTGAGCCCTTATTGGTAAAATCAATAGGGGCAGTACTACAAGCTAAATGCTCTTCAACACCTTCAGCGTTCACGAATGTACCACATCCATGACCACCAGCTGCCAATGCCGTACCAGCAGTTAAGGTCAATGTCGCGCCTAAGCCTAGACCAGCTAAGGATTTAATTAGCGTGCTCATCAGTGACCTCCGGTAACGCGTTCTGGTGGCTGTTTACACTTCTCAATGGCAGTGTAGAACGGCATCAATAAGAAGAACAAGAAATATAGAATAGTAAACACGCGAGCCATGATAGTAGCTGTTGGTGTTGCAGGCGTTGCACCTAAGTAGCCCAAGACGATAAAGCTAATGGCGAAGATAGTAAGTGCAATTTTAGATAAAATACCTTTATAGCGCATCGAGCGTACAGGTGATCTATCAAGCCAAGGTATTAAGAATAATACAGCAATAGCAGCACCCATGGCGATAACACCACCAAGCTTATCTGGAACCGCACGCAAGATGGCATAGAACGGCGTGTAGTACCATACTGGTGCAATATGCGCTGGTGTTTTCAGGGAGTTGGCCGTCTCAAAGTTTGGTGGCTCAAGGAAGAAGCCGCCGCCTTCTGGGAAGAAGAATACCACTGCAAAGAAACAGATAAAGAAGACTACGATACCAACCATATCATGCACAGTGTAGTAGGGATGGAACTCAATACCGTCTAATGGCACACCGTTTTTGTCTTTTAGCTTCTTGATATCGATACCATCAGGATTGTTTGAACCCACATGGTGTAGCGCCACAATATGCATAAACACTAAGCCCACCAATACTAATGGGATAGCAACCACATGTAGAGCAAAGAAGCGGTTTAGGGTAATGCCTGAAATAATATAGTCACCACGTACCCACTCAGCAAGACCGTCACCAATGACTGGTAGCGCTGCAGGAAGGTTCAAAATAACCTGTGCACCCCAAAATGACATGTTGCCCCAAGGGAGTAGGTATCCAAAGAAACCTTCTGCCATAAGCGCTAAGTAAATACCCATACCGATGAGCCAAATAAGCTCACGAGGTTTTTGGTATGAGCCGTATAGTAGCGCTCTAAACATATGCAAATACACTACGACGAAAAACGCAGAGGCGCCTGTCGAGTGCATATAGCGGATTAGCCAGCCGCCTTTTACATCACGCATGATATATTCAACAGACGCAAATGCTCCTTCGGCACTTGGGTTGTACATCATTGTAAGCCATATACCGGTCACCAATTGGTTGACCAATACAATCATCGACAGCACGCCGAAAAAGTACCAAAAGTTAAAGTTCTTTGGTGCATAGTACTTTGACATATGGTATTCATAGGTTTCTGTCGCTGGAAAACGCGCGTCCACCCAGTGCATTAACTTTTTACCCATACTCATATTAAGCCTCCCCAACCGTCAAAATGGTACCATCCATACCATATTCTGGGACGGGTAAATTAAGCGGTGCAGGAACGCCACTATATACGCGGCCTGCTAAGTCATATTTTGACCCATGACACGGACAGAAAAATCCACCATACCAATCGTTACCACCTAAATCCACCGCGCCCACATCAGGACGGTAGTTCGGTGCACAACCCAAATGCGTACAAACGCCTTCAACAACCAATACGGTTGGATCCAAAGAACGAGTAGGGTTTTTGCAGTATTCAGGCTGTAAAGACGCATCAGACTCAGGATCGGACAGTAAAGGTTTAACTGACTCTAGTCCTGCGACCATATCTTCGGTGCGTTTAACCACATAAATAGGTTTGCCACGGTATTTGACAACGATCATTTGTCCTGCTTCGATAGAACCAATATCTTGGGTCACTGCAGCCCCTGCAGCCTCAGCTTTAGCACTTGGATACCAAGAGCGGACAAAAGGGGTTGCCACAGCAGCTACCCCAGCTGCACCAATTGCGGCAGTCGAGGCAATAAGAACTCTACGGCGTTGTACATTAACGCCTTCGGCTTGGCTCATTAATACTTCCTCCAGGTGAATGAAATGGGATTACCCCACACTGGGTTTGTGGCTTAGAAAATATACAATATCAAGCCACTTTAGCTGTGCCTAATCTTGCTAATTGTTGCTATTCTAAGCTATTTCGGTGATAAAATAAATTATTGCGTTAAAAATAAAGCAACCTTTATAGGACATATTATAAGGTTGAATATGATGACCAGCATAAAATGACTAATATTATCAATGTCTAGCATCTATCTTTTTACTAGGGATTGTAAATGTGATGACCTTATAATTAATAAGGATATTTAGTAATAGCGCATGATACTTGAAATTGCGGTAATGTTCACTAACTTTCAGTATCTAAACAGATTGTAACTGCTCTATAAACGAATAATCACCACTTTATCTCATAAAGTGGTGATTAATTTACGACCTTTAAGTGTTTATTGATGCAAAAATGAGAAACGTGTAGTCAGTCTTTCTAAAGGGATAATAGGCCATACATTGCTATTAGCTCTCAAGCGTACTCCAGCGTTCAAGCTTATTCATCATTTCTTCTTCGATAACCAGTAAGCGTTCACTAGCAGCGGTGGCTGCTTCAATATCTTGTGTAAACCATGAGCCGTCCGCCAGCTTTTCTTCTAACTGGCTTTGCTCTGCTTCTAAGGCCGCAATCTCTTTGGGTAAATTATCAAGTTCACGTTGTTCATTATAGTTGAGCTTTTTGATGGCTTTTGCTGGTTTTGCCGTTACTGTCGACTTATTAGCCGCTTTGGTATTAGCACTATTATTGACTGGTGCTCTAGCAGCACGAGCAGCTTCTTCGCGGACTTTTTGTATCAGATACTCTTGATAACCACCAACATATTCTTTAACAATGCCTTTACCATCTTCATCCTGATCAAACACCCAGGTAGACGTGACGACATTGTCCATGAATGAGCGATCATGACTGATAAGTAAGATAGTACCGTTAAAGCTACTGACTGATTCTTCTAATAGTTCGAGAGTGGCCATATCCAAATCGTTGGTAGGCTCATCTAGTACCAAAATATTAGCAGGCTTTAATAGCTGCTTGGCCAATAGTACACGATTACGCTCACCGCCTGATAGCGCTTTTACTGGGGTACGAGCGCGCTCTGGTGCAAATAAGAAGTCTTGTAAGTAGCTCATGATATGCGTCTTACGACCACCAACCTCGACAAAATCAGAACCTTCTGAAACGTTTTGCGCCACGCTGGCTTCAAGGTCTAGCTGGTCACGCAATTGATCGAAAAATGCAATTTGTAAATTGGTACCAAGCTCAACATTGCCTGTTTTGGTTACTTCAGCATCAGACATATCGAGTAGGGCTTTAATTAATGTGGTTTTACCCGCACCGTTAGGACCGACAATACCAATTTTATCACCGCGCATAACCGTCGTACTAAAGTTGTCAACCAAGACGTTACCATCGTATTCGAGGTGCAGGTTTTTAACTTTACAAACCAGCTTACCGCTTTTCTCGCCTTCACCCATCGTGATATTGACGTTACCAACTTGCTCACGTCGACCACTACGCTCTTCACGTAATGCTTTTAGTTCGCGTACGCGGCCCTCATTACGAGTGCGGCGCGCTTTGATACCTTGGCGAATCCAAACTTCTTCTTGCGCCAGTTTTTTGTCAAAGTTGGCATTGTTCTTTTCTTCAGCCAATAATTGCAGCTCTTTGAGCTCTTGATAGCGAGCATAACCTTTGGCACCTTGGGTGACGTCATAGCTGGTCAATTGACCACGGTCAAGCTCGACAATACGAGTGGCCAATTTATTAACGAAGGCTCTATCATGGGTTACAAACAATAGCGTCAAACCTTGCCAATCAAGCAAGAAACGCTCTAACCACTCAATGCTCTCAACGTCCAAATGGTTGGTTGGCTCATCCAGTAACAATACATCAGGTTTGGTGACCAAAGATCTGGCGAGTAGGACGCGGCGCTTACGACCACCGGAGAGTGATGACAAATCGTCTTCTGGATCCAATCCCATCGTTGTAATCAGACGTCTAGCATCACGCTCTAAGTCCCAGCCATGCACCGCATCGATGTCATGTTGTAGCGTTGCCATATGCTCACAAGCATCCATGTCACCATTGGCACACAGATCAACTTGTTTATTATAATTAATCAATAAGTCAGCAGTGCGGCGACTGCCACCCATGACGATATCTAAAATACGTCCACTCGTTTCAGGGACGTCTTGTTCTAGCATAGCAACACGCATGCTGCTATTGGTAATAATCTCACCGCTATCAGGCTGTAATGAGCCATTAATCAGTTTAAATAACGTAGACTTGCCTTCGCCATTGCGGCCAATCAAACACACACGCTCACCTGCATTAATAGCAAAATCAATGCCATCAAGAACTGGTGCGACGCCGAATGCTAAGTGAATATCTTTTAAATGTATCAGTGCCATAGATTATCTTAAGCTTATATAATAGAGAAGTAGGGGTTGTTGCAAAATTGCTAGCAGTATAACATGCCACCACGTGACTGTAGTGAGCGTAAATGGTTTTATAAGTACTATTTATAACTTTTACGGCAAGCTATTATGTTATGGCCATTAATCAATATTTAGTGCCACTATTCATTGATTGCTAATCCTTGTCATTAGCCAATAAATCTTGCCTTATTTATCACAATTTAGAGAATAATATGAACCAATCTAATACTCAAAATGACGCCTCTATTGCACCCCATGAATGGCAAACACAGCAAGTTATTGACCTACAAATGAGCATGGCACATCTTGAGCTGACAGTAGAGAGGCTTGACGAAGTTATTGCAAGACAAGACAAGGATATTCAAACGCTTCAAAGACAGCTACAACTTATTTATAAACAAGTTGAAAGTCAGGATACAGAAGGTGGGATTGCGCCTTTCGATGTAATGGCAGACAAGCCACCGCATTATTAATATTCATAAAAGAGTCATCTACATTAAAATAAATAAAAACTATAAGCCTATTTTTAGACAAGTGTAACGTTGAATGACTGTATGGTCATAATAGAGAAATAAGGTGTTTTTATAGTTGTTTTCATGTTCGAATATCTTTAATATCGCTCATCTCGGATACTGCTTGCCTAATCAAAATGGTTTTAGTAGTAAAACAATGCGGATGTTTGGAGATATACAATGCGGGCGAATTTTCACTTAAAAACTCTTACAGTAGCGGTTGCTACCCTTTCTGTTATTAGCGTTGCTAACGCTGCTGGTCTTGATCGTTCAGGCCAAGACATCACCGCATTCTTACAAGATGGCACTTATGCCGAAGCTGTCTATACCTATATCGATGCTGATGTTACGGGGCGTGACAATGCGTATGTTGGTTCGGACAAGAATGCCTATCAACAAGGTAAGAAGATTGATGACATTGCTGAATCATATGACTTTTTTCGTTATGGCGTAAAAGCAGACGTTAATGACACGTTTAGCGTCGGCATTCTATATGACGAGCCGTTTGGTGCTGCCGCAGATTATAGTGGCGATAATAATTTTGTTGCAAGAGGTGACCTTGATGCATCAGTTAATGCAATTTCGAACGGTAACGCAAGCAGCATAGCAGATGCTGGAATAAAAATTGATGGATTGACTGCAGGTGCAAGACAAGCAGGTATAGACGCAGCAAACTTTGCAGCACAAGCACAAACTGCTACTACTCCGCAAGCAGCAGCACAATTTGCACAACAAGCTCAAGCAGCCCAAGCTCAAGCCCAAACTCTAGCTGGTCAAGCACAATCTCTTGGAGCCGCTGTAGCAGCTGCACGTGCAGAGGCAGCGACTACTGGTGAAGGCACAAACGTTGAAGTTCGTACGCACAATATCACTGGTATCTTGGGTGCCAAACTTGGTCAAAATAAAAACTTCCAAATATATGGTGGTCCTGTTGCTCAGCGTATCGAAGCAGATGTGAAACTTCGTGGTATTGCTTATGGTCCAGCAACTGGCTATACAGCACATATTAGCCCTGATCAAGACTATGGTTGGTTAGCTGGTGTTGCCTATAGCAAGCCTGAAATTGCCCTTAAAGCTGCTCTAACATATCGTTCTGAAATTGAACACAGTGCAAGTATCAGTGAAACCTACCCTTTGGTTGCTGCATTAGGTGGTAATCCTACACAAGGCAATGTGCTTGAGATAACTACGCCTAAATCAGTCAATTTTGACTTTCAAACAGGCATTAACCCAACTACGTTAGCAACTGCAAAGGTTCGCTGGGTGCCTTGGGGTGATTTTGCTATCGTTCCACCGCTTTATAATGAAGTTAGTAAGCGTTCTACTAATGATGATAAAGGGTTACCCTTGGTTGACTATGATGATGATCAGTGGCAGGTAGAGCTAGGTCTTGCCAAGCGCTTGACGCCAGCATTTGCTGTAACTGGCACAGTTGGTTGGGATAGTGGTGCAGGTAATCCTGTCACTTCATTAGGACCTATTGAAGGTTACTATAGTGCTGGTCTTGGCGCAAAATATAACCTTACCGAAAACTGGGCAGTATCAGCTGGTGGTAAATACTTGTGGTTCGGTGATGCCAAAGGACAGATTCCAAATAAAACTATAGTTAGTAACTTCGAAGATAATGATGGTTTCATCCTTGGTGCAAAGATTTCTTATCAAGCAAAATAACGTATAGAAGAGTTGTACTGTTAAAGTCTTTAATAATGAAGTAAAAGCGATCCGTAATGGGTCGCTTTTTTATTGAGTCCTTGATATATAAAACTTTATTTTAATTATCAATCTAAAATTAATGAATCCCGTTTCTCCAACATTATAGTAATCAAAAATGTGTCTTCATAAATAAGAATCCGTATGTTGTTTATATTTTATATGTACTGTTCAGTCATATTTGAGAAATAAAGTGCTTTAATTGTTGTCTTAGTGTCAAAAAGGCATTAGTATTCAACTTAGGACACTACTTGAATCATCGAAATATCACGCATAGGAATGCTAAGTATTGATGATTCAAGTATTAAAACAACGAGGACGTTTGGAGATACACAATGCGCACTACCTTTCATTTAAAAACCCTTGCAGTAGCAATTGCCACACTTTCTGTTGCTAGTGTAACCAATGCTGCTGGTCTTGATCGTTCAGGGCAAGACGTCACCGCTTTCTTACAAGATGGAACGTATGCAGAAGCCGTTTATACCTATATCAGTGCTGATGTAAGTGGTAAAGACAGTGCCAATAACGTCCCTAGCAATAATACCTATGTTGAAGGTAATGATACTGGTGATATCGCCGAAGCTTATGACTTTTTCCGTTATGGTGTAAAGACCGATATCAACGATACTTTTAGCGTTGGTGTTTTATACGATGAACCTTTCGGTGCCGCTGTTGATTATAGAGGCGATAGCAATTTTGTCTCAAAAGGCGATGTTAATGCTTCTATCCAACAACTGTCTGGAGGACGAGTTAACGCACAAACTCTTCAACCTACTATTGACGTTTTAACAGCCCAAGCCGCAGCAGAACCTGATGCGGAGATACGAGCAGGTATTGTTCAACAAATAACGAATCTCAGTACTATAGGAGCAACAGCTCGAGCAGAGGCGGAAAGTGCAGGGGAAGGTACTAAGGCAGAGGTTCGTAGCGAAAGCTTGACAGGGATTCTTGGCATGAAGTTTGGTGCCAATAAACAATTCCAAGTTTATGGTGGTCCAGTAGCACAGCGTATACGAGCTGATGTCCAATTGCGTGGACTGGCTTACGGCCCTGCTACTGGCTATACATCAACCAGTAACCCTGATATGGATTATGGTTATATCGCAGGTGTTTCTTTCAGTAAGCCTGAAATTGCTTTAAAGGCTGCGTTGACTTACCGTTCTGAAATTGATCATGACATAAAAATAGCTGAAACTTATCCTCTAGCAGGTATCAGAACTGAAGCAGGTGCTCTTCAACAAGGAGCTACTCCAGAACAAGCTGCCGCTTTAGGGGCAGCAGCAGCAAATCGAACCAGTGAATACGAAGTTACTACCCCTAAATCAGTCAATTTTGATTTTCAAACAGGTATCAATCCAACGACATTAGCTACCGCAAAGGTTCGCTGGGTACCATGGAGTGATTTTGTTCTGACGCCACCGCTTTATAATGACGTGAGTAAGCTTAATCCTCTATATGCAGAAGATGGGTTAGATATCGTAAATTATGATGACGATCAGTGGCAGGTAGAGCTTGGTCTTTCTAAACGCTTAGCACCAGCATTAGGAGTCAGTGGTACAGTTGGTTGGGACAGTGGTGCGGGTAACCCAACAACTTCATTAGGTCCTGTTGAAGGGTACTATAGTGTTGGTCTTGGTGCCAAATATAATGTTACTGAAAATTGGGCGGTATCGGCAGGTGGTAAATACTTGTGGTTCGGTGATGCCAAAGGTCGTTTACCAACGGGTAAGATTGTTGGAGATTTCCAAGACAATGATGGTTATATCTTAGGTTTGAAACTTTCTTATCAAGATATCAAATAGTACCCATGTTTAGCAGTACTACTAGATAAAAAAGCGATCCGTGATGGGTCGCTTTTTTTATGAAAATTATTAATAAATTGTCTATATAGAACGCACCGAGAAAAAATCAATCATAAAGTTTTTAGACACCTATATGGCTTGTGTACTCTCTAAAATTTTGGTCACATGATTGCGCAGGTTGTTTGGTTATAACAAGAGATACTGTATTTATAGAAATCACTCAGTGAATAGATATAAACAGTGGTCAAAAATAACTTCTAAAAGTATTCATGGAATTAATAGTACGACAAATTTTCAGATTTGATCTGTAAATGCCATAGTCTAATCTTAAACATGAGTCTTTAGACAAAGATGGTTTTTATCACATCAGCTGTAATGGCCCACATTGTCGGATGAACAGTTACTCATAAAAAAACCTCGCCAGTGTTGGCGAGGTTTTTTTAGTGATAAAGTACTTTATCGATTTACTTGTTCAAATTGAGTTCCATTTCTTTATACTTCGCAGCCACTGAAGGTCTTGGACCACCAGTCATGATACTAACCGCAAAGATTGCAATAGTACTTAAAATGAAGCCTGGAACAATAGCATATAACCAGCTATTTAATGCCATACCGTTTACTTGGAAAGGACCATAGATCCATAAGATAACAGTTAAGGCACCAATAACCATACCGGCAACAGCGCCGTTACGGTTCATACCGCGCCAAGTAAGACTGAAGATTACTAATGGTCCAAACGCGGCACCAAATCCTGCCCAAGCGTTAGATACCAAGCTCAATACTGAGCTATCTGGATTTGAAGCCAACAAAATGGCCACAACAGCGACGACAATCACTGAAATACGACCGACCAATACTTGGCGAGCTTCAGGTGCATCCTGGTCAAAAAACAGTTTATAAACGTCTTTGGTCAATGAGCTTGACACCACGAGTAGCTGTGATGAGATAGTACTCATAATCGCTGCCAAGATTGCAGCTAATAAGAAGCCTGAAACCAATGGATGGAATAAGAACTGGGTGAATACTAAAAAGATGGTCTCTGGATCGTCTAGAGTCATGGCTGTTTTTTGTACATAGGCACGACCTGCAAAACCTGTCATCAATGCCCCGATAAGACTGACAATCATCCAGCTCATACCGATATTACGTGCAGTAGGAACATCTTTTATTGAACGAATAGCCATAAAGCGAACAATAATATGTGGTTGACCAAAATAACCCAAACCCCATGCCATTAACGACACAATGCCAATAACACTCATGCCATTGGTGATATTTAGCATGGTTGGATCAATATTTCTTACCGCTTGCGTAGTGGCTGAGATACCACCAAGATCAGTAAAGGCGACGACAGGTACAATGACCATTGCAAACAGCATGATGATACCTTGTACAAAGTCGGTCATAGAAACCGCTAAGAAGCCACCAAATAGTGTGTAAGCGACAACCACACCTGCGGTTACCCATAGACCTGTGCTATAAGATAGATTGAGTGAGCTTTCGAATAGTTTACCACCGCCTACTAAACTTGCGGCTGTATAAACGGTAAAGAATAAGATGATAACCACAGCCGAAATAACGCGCAGCATGTGCGATTTATCTTCGAAACGATTAGCAAAATAATCTGGTAGGGTAATAGCATTATCAGCAACCTCGGTATAAACACGAAGTCGCGGTGCCACGATAAGATAGTTTAAAAAGGCACCCAGCGTCAGGCCAAGCGCAATCCATATACTGACCACACCATCTGCATACATGTAACCTGGCAGACCAAGCAATAACCAACCTGACATATCAGAAGCACCAGCAGAAAGTGCAGTGACCGCTGGTCCTAAATTACGTCCCCCTAATAGGTAACCTTCCGTATCATTGGCTTGCTTAAAATAAGCGTAAATGCCAATCCCAATCATCACTAAAAAATAGGCGCCAAGTGATATTAGTACGCCACTAGAAACTCCGTTCATATAAATTGTCCTTAACCAATATTATTGGCTGTAATTATTTATAACTGTCAAATTTGATCTCAAAAGCGATGTTTCAAACAATATTTAAAAACAAAAAAAGCCATTAAGTAGGACATAATGGCTTCTCTCAGTATTTGCTGTTAGTTTTATATGATTGGTAGTTTCTAGAGCGACTATTCAAATCATAAAGAAGGAGCAATGGGAATTTCGTATCCCCTATATTTACTTTGGTTGCTCGTTTTACTATTGATTTGTAGATAGTAGCCGCCTATAAAACCAATCATTTAAAACCACTAAACCTACTGTTAACCATCATATCTTACTCGAAGTATTCAATATATGACTATCAGTGCTCTTATGGTAAATTTTTGTTGGAAAACAACGTCAACTGCATTATAACGTATGACTATCACAAATGCGAACAGCTTATTTTATAAATTGAATATAATAAGTATATGCGCCTCACTATTCAATAGGAGCAAGTAAGTCTAATAAGGCAGTCACGCTGCTAGATGGCGTTAATTTTGGGTTGATTACGACGCCTAAGTAACGCTGTAATTCAATATTATCCGCCATATCAATACGTTCCAAATCTTGACTAATCATAGTCTGTGGCAGTACTGACCAACCAAGACCGACAGAAACCAACATGCGAATAGACTCAAGTGGATTGGTGCTCATGGTGGCATAAGGCTTGAGATTGTGCTTTGCAAATTCAGCCAACGTAATCTGACTGGTAAACGTGTTGGCCGATGGTAAAATAGCAGGATAGCGTGCCAATTGCTCCAAAGTGACATTAGATTTGGTGGCCAAAGGAGACAGTGTGCCTGTCATAAAGTACAGAGGGTCAGACCATAATGTATGATAGCTCAAACGTTTATCATAAACAGGAGGTAACGTGACGAAGGCTAGGGACAAATCGCCATCCAGTACCGCTTTGTGAGCTTTCTCTGAATCAACAAAGTGTACTTCTAATTGTACCGCTGGGTAGGTTTGAATAAAGTGCTTAAGTACAGGAGCTAAATGATGCAAACCAATGTGATGACTGGTACCGATGACCAATTTACCAGAGACAATGTGCTGAGAATGCTGCAGATTGATTTTAAAATTTTCATAATCTTCTAACCAACGCTTGGCATGAGGTAGCATTTCGCTAGCAGCTTGGGTCGGCACGATCCCTCGTCCAACTGTGTCAAACAAAGTAATGTTGAATTCGTCTTCCAGATTTTTGATACGCTTACTGACAGCAGGCTGTGTGATGAACAGCTTTTCTGCTGCGCCCGAGATACTGCCTGTATGCATGACAGTAACAAATGTCGTTAAGTTTGTGGTGTTCAAGCGAATGTCCTTAGCTATGTAGCGAACTATAAATAAAAGTTAACTGACTTAATCACAGTGTATTAGAAATAAAAGTTTGCATCTGGTTAAAAATCATCAATTATTATTATAGGATTAGCCTGCTATAATCACAAGACATCAAGGCGTATTGTGGCATATTTATTGTAGCAACTCAGAAATTTGGCATATAAAGCAAGTCTCAATGCCCCAATACGGTAATAAATACAAGATAGAAATGCTATTTGAACACGCACTTTGCCTGCTACTGTTATATGGGCGAGTGAAATATTCAATGATTAGTAACCAATAAAGGATAAGAACATGGCCGGTCAAACGTTGTACGACAAACTTTGGAGCGCTCACGAGATCACCAAACGTGACGATGGTTCAAGCCTGATTTATATTGACCGCCATTTGCTGCATGAAGTGACAAGCCCGCAAGCATTTGAAGGGTTGGAGTTGGCAAATAGAGCGCCATGGCGCTTGTCTGCCAATATCGCAAGTCCTGATCATAATGTGCCAACAGTGTCTAAAGAGCGCCTAGAAGGGGTGTCTGGTATTAAAGACAAAGTATCACGCTTGCAAGTGGTCACATTGGATGACAATTGTACCAAGTTTGATATTGCTGAATTTACTATCAATGATGCTCGTCAAGGCATCCTACATGTAGTGGGTCCTGAGCAGGGCTTGGTATTGCCAGGTATGACAGTAGTGTGCGGCGACTCGCATACGGCGACACATGGCGCACTTGGTTGTTTGGCTCATGGTATTGGCACGTCAGAAGTTGAGCATGTGCTAGCCACGCAGTGTTTGATTCAAAAGAAATCAAAAAACATGCAAATTCGCGTCACTGGTACGCTTGGTGCTGGTGTGACATCAAAAGATGTGGTATTAGCCATTATTGCTAAAATTGGTACGGCAGGTGGTACAGGATATGCGATTGAATTTGCAGGACAAGTGTTTGAAGACATGAGTATGGAAGGTCGCATGACTGTCTGTAACATGGCGATTGAAGCAGGTGCTCGTGTGGGTATGGTCGCTGTTGATGATGTCACCATTGATTATGTTAAAGGTCGTCCATATGCGCCAAAAGAATCACAATGGCAGCAAGCTGAAGCTTACTGGCGTACCTTGTATTCAGATGACGACGCGGTATTTGATACTGTGGTTGAAATTGACGGTAGCCAGATAGCACCGCAAGTATCGTGGGGAACCTCGCCTGAAATGGTTGTCGATATCACGCAATCAGTACCAACGCCTGATCAAGCGGTTGATGAAGCGCAAGAAGAGGGTTGGTTACGTGCCTATACCTATATGGGATTAGAAGCTGGGCAAAAAATCACAGACATTCAGCTTGATCGTATTTTTATTGGTTCATGCACCAATTCGCGTATTGAAGATTTGCGTGATGCTGCGGCAGTTATCAAAGGCCGTAAAGTTGCTGATAATATTAAAGAAGCGATCGTTGTCGCTGGCTCAGGACAAGTAAAACTACAAGCAGAAGCAGAAGGTCTTGATGCCTTGTTCACTGAAGCTGGGTTTGAGTGGCGCGAGCCGGGTTGCTCTATGTGTCTTGCCATGAATGCGGATAAGCTTGAGCCCCAAGAACACTGTGCTTCAACGTCTAACCGTAACTTTGAAGGTCGCCAGGGTAATGGTGGACGTACGCATTTGGTCAGTCCAGCAATGGCAGCAGCAGCAGCGCTCGCAGGTCACTTTGTTGACGTAAGAACGTTTTAATACTAATGGTTGATGATCGGTCGGTGTCGATAAAAGTACATTGTAAGAGAAGTAAAGACTGATTGTTTTCCAGCGGTTTAATGACTACCACACATTAGCGACAACATAATTGATAGGATATTTTATGCAAGCTTATAACACTCAAACAGGTATCGTTTGTCCACTTGATCGCGCAAACGTAGATACCGACCAAATTATCGCAAAGCAGTTTTTGAAATCCATTAAACGGACAGGCTTTGGTGTGAATTTATTTGATGATTGGCGCTATCTGGACGAAGGCTACCCAGGTCAAGACAACAGCACACGAATCATCAATCCAGACTTTGTATTGAATAAACCACGCTATCAAGGCGCTACGATTTTGCTGGCGCGTAGAAACTTTGGCTGCGGCTCTAGTCGTGAGCATGCACCTTGGGCGTTGTCTGAGTATGGCTTTCGTACAGTCATTGCACCAAGCTTTGCTGATATTTTTTATAATAACTGCTTTAAAAACGGTATGTTACCCATTGTATTAGATGAAGCGATTGTCGATACTTTAATGAAAGCGACTTTTGCTAATGAAGGTTATGAGCTGACTGCCGATCTTGAGCGTCAGGTGGTGATCACCCCAACGGGTGAAGAGTACGCTTTTGAAGTGGACGCGTTTCGCAAGCATTGCTTGTTAAATGGTCTTGATGACATTGGTTTAACGTTACAGCAAAGCGATGCGATCAAAGATTACGAGCATAAAATGATGCAGAAAACACCTTGGATATTTAACGAGGTGCGAGCCTAAGTAGTCAGTTTCTAGCAGACAGGTAATAAAAGCTCTGAGTAGTAATAATGCAGCGTTGAGTTATAGTGATGAACTGGCTAAAATAAAGGACAGTTCTTCATTATCTCTATCACAAATAGTAGCCGCCATTATGAATAAAAAACGTTATGCGTTATGGACCAGTACAATTTTTGCCGCAACCTTATTGGTGTCTGGCTGTCAAGTATTAACTGGCTATCAAAAGATAGATGAAGCAGAAAGTGCTAGGTCATTGGTAGGCAGCATTCAACCGCTCGATGGCGAGGTAAATATTGCTTGTGCGGGTACTTATCACTGTGAAATTGTGCAGATAGACAGAACGTTGATTATTGCACCTGACACTCATGAGCCAGTCAATCCTAATATGTTGGTAACTTTACCAAATCGTAATGGTATTAAAAAAACGGCAAATGCACCGATAAATATGGACATGGCACCGCTGACCAATAAATATGCAATCAAAGTAGTGCCATTATCCGCATCAGCAATGCCGGGTTTGACCAATTATTATGCTCGAGTCATGCCTGCAAAACGCGAGGTACATGTCAATTTTTACCCAGAAAACAATGAGGGTTATGTAGAACGCTTTGCGATGATTCATGACTTTGTTGATACAGGTACTTATAAGCTGCGGGCTTATCAAAAAAAATCTGATACAAACTCTGGTAGCTTATTAGAGACTGCTTCACCTGAACCTTTATGTGTCGATCTGCTGCAAGACAATCAAGTACAGCGCCGATTCTGCAAACAACTCGACACTGAGCACCAAGGTGAGTTTGTAGAAGCGAGTGTAAGGCAAGGATTATCAGCAGTGTCGAACACTAAAAAAGTCAAAGCATAGCAGTGTGTTTAGCAATCACGTATGAACGCTCAAATAATAGTGAGCAATAATGCGTCATAACACTGTCAATTAATAAAAATTATCAATTAATAAAAACTTATTCGTTTAAAAGGACCAGTATGGCAACGATTTTAACATTAGCAGGCGATGGTATTGGCCCTGAAATCATGACTCAAGCCATTGATGTGCTCGAAGCCGTCAATAAGAAGTTTGCATTGGGTTTGACACTTGAATCAGGACTTATTGGTGGGGTAGCGATTGACGCAACTGGCGAGCCTTTACCAGAGGAAACTCTGACGCGTGCACGTGCTGCAGATGCTGTATTACTAGGAGCAGTTGGTGGTCCTAAATGGGATAGTATCGAACGTAGTAAACGCCCAGAGCGCGGCCTACTTAAGATCCGTGGTGAGCTTGGTTTGTTTGCTAACCTTCGAGTAGCAAAACTATATTCGCAGCTTGCTAATGCATCAAGCATCAAGCCTGAGATCATCTCAGGCTTGGATTTATTGATCGTTCGTGAATTGACTGGCGGCATCTATTTTGGCGAGCCACGCGGTATTCGTACATTAGAAAATGGCGAGCAGCAAGGCTATAACACCATGGTGTATAGCACCAGCGAGATACAGCGCATCGGTAAAGTGGCTTTTGAGTTGGCAAAAACGCGGGCGCAAGCCGCAGGTACAGCGCCAAAGGTATGTTCGGTAGATAAGGCAAATGTCTTAGAAGTGACTGAATTGTGGAAGCAGACGATGATCGAGATGCAGCAAGCAGACTACAGCGATGTGGCGTTATCGCACATGTACGCTGACAATGCTTGTATGCAACTTATCAAAGATCCTAAGCAATTTGATGTTATGGTCACAGGCAATATGTTCGGCGATATTTTATCTGACGAAGCAGCGATGCTGACGGGTTCTATCGGCATGCTACCATCAGCAAGTCTTGATGAAGCTGGTAAAGGGATGTATGAGCCGTGTCATGGCTCAGCACCTGATATTGCCGGTCAAGACAAGGCTAATCCACTGGCAACTATTTTATCTGTAGCGATGATGCTTCGCTATACCTTCAAACAAGAAAAGGCGGCGCAAGCCATTGAGCAAGCAGTCAGCGATGTCTTGGATGATGGTTTGCGTACTGTCGACATCTTAGATCGTAACGAAGAGGGACTCAAGCAAGTTGGCTGTCAAGAGATGGGACAGGCAGTATTGACCAAACTGCTCTAAAGCCCATTTGAGGAAATCAATTTTCTCTTAGGATTGTTAAAAAGCGTCAACTGATACTTTATCAACCCATAAATTGCTTCGCAGTTTATGGGTTTTTTATTGCTTATTCATTGAAGATAAAAATGGACAGCAACGGTTTACGCCACATTAAAAATCTTCTTATCAGCAGTGTTAACAGATATGCTGCACAATTCAGATGCTTTTAACATAAAGCTGTTACATCCTCACAGAATAATGTGTCAACATGAGTTGTTTGTTAAACTTAAAAAGTAACGCTCGGAATAGCTTAATAAAGTTATGTATCGAGTAAGTGGGCATTCGAAGTAATAAGTCTTAATAACAAAATCCTTAATAACAACAGCATAATAAAAAATTAGGAGCATTACATGTATCAATTGAAAAAGGTAAGCGCTGCACTCGTAGCGGCAGGTTTATCGACAGCAATTTTTATGAGCCAGAGCGTTGCAGCGACCAATACTGATCAGAGTGCAAATGACACAACCAGTATGGCTATGAATGATGTCAGTCCAGTTACTAATGGTGTCAGTCAAAAGCCGATGGGTAATAGCAAAACGGTCAGTTCACTCAAGAACTTACTCCCTGTTATTAACTATACGACAGATAACTTGTCTCCTATGGCAACAAAGGTAAATGCAGCAAATTGGAAAACAGGGGCAAAAATAGACCGTACCACAGGGACTAAGTTGCAGACACTACTAAACTGGCATCATAATGGTGTGGGTCCCGTAGATGGATACTGGGGTAAGAATACTCGCAAAGCAATGCAAGCATTTCAGAAAGCAAACGGTCTGAGCGTTACTGAAAATTTGAATAATGAGACATGGCAAGCATTAACTAAAAATGAAAAGCTGGTTGCCCAGCCTGTGTTGGTGAGTTACCAATTGAGTGATGATGATGTAAACATCAAAACGACTAAAATACCTACTGACACAAAAGAAAAGGCTAAGCTCGACGGCATGTATTATGAAAGCCTCACTGAAGCGCTGGCAGAAAAATTTCATATCAGTGAAGATTATTTAAAAGCATTGAATCCTAATGCTAAGTTTACAGCTGGCGAGACCATCACTGTCTATAACCCCAGTAACCCTAACACCAAACCTGTCAGCAGAGTCGTTGCAGATAAGGCTACTGAGACATTATATGCCTATGACAGTGATAATAAATTGATTGCCAGTTATCCCACTACGGTAGGGAGTACAGCAACACCGTCACCAACAGGAACGCATACCGTAGAAGTGAAGGTACATGAGCCTAATTACACGTACACCGCTGATGATGGTAGCAAGTCTATTATTCCGCCAGGGCCCAACAATCCTGTTGGTCTAGTCTGGATTGGACTCAGCAAACCCACGTATGGTATTCATGGTTCGCCAGATCCTGCTCGTATCAGTCGCCAAGCATCGGCAGGTTGTATCCGTCTAACCAACTGGGATGCACTGGCACTTTTAGGGGTAATCGAAAACGGTGCCACTGTTGAATTCAAATAAAAGCTGGTTCATGATTTAGAATCAATATTCTCATGGCCTATAAAGCAGACAAAAAAATACCGCTGATATTAGCGGTATTTTTTTAATGAAATAAGTTGCTTGCAGTCAAAACTAAAACATTGATAGGCAATAATGAGTAGGTTAGTATTTTCATTATTATTATCAGTTAAACCACTCAAACATTCATATCAGCGGTAAAAAACAACGTAACAACTGGTGGTACATGTAAATGCTTTTATAACCATCTTAATTGATAAGAATTTAGTTCTTACCACGATAAGTAATGCGACCTTTAGACAAGTCATAAGGTGTCATTTCTACCTTAACCTTATCGCCTGTTAAAATACGGATATAGTGTTTACGCATCTTACCAGAAATGTGAGCGATGATTTCGTGTCCGTTTTCTAAACGCACTTTGAATAAAGTATTTGGAAGGGTGTCAATGACTTCGCCTTCAAATTCAATGATATCGTCTTTTGCCATAATTTGTATCAATCAATTAAAAATAAGCCCATATTATACGTAAGTTGGCTGGTTAAAGCAATACAGAACCTGGTTTTGACTTGACAGTCTGTAAGTGATATGTATATCAATCAGGCAAGTTGAGCCAAAGTGGCGTTAAAGGCGCTTTTGGAAGCATTTTCTGAAAGCGATCAGGATAGTAAGCATTAATAAAATACAAACCGTCACCAGATGCGGTTGGCGGTGCTATGGTGCGATCTTTTTTGTTTAAAATATTCAAAAAATCTGTCGGATCAAGTTCGTGTCTACCAATAGCATATAACGTGCCCATTAAATTACGAACCATGTGATGCAAAAATCCATCTGCTTGAATATCAAAAACGATGAACTGACCGTGAGAAAACAAGTTTGCATGGCTAACCTGACGCACAGGTTGGTTGGATTGACAGGCCGCAGCACGATAACTGCTAAAGTCATGTGTACCCACGATATCGGCTGCCGCCAATTGCATTGCTTCTAAGTCAAGCGGCTCATAAATATGCGTCACCTGATGGTTGAGTATCGCAGGACGCTGGGCTTGATTGAGGGTGATATAACGGTATCGACGTGCAATGGCACCAAAGCGTGCATGAAAGTCAGCTGGCATAGGCTGAATCCAGCGTAGCGCGATATCATCGGGCAGTAGGCTGTTTACACCGCGCAACCAGTTATGTGTAGGTCGATACGCACGCGTGGTAAAATGAGCAATCATATTACTAGCGTGTACACTGGCATCAGTACGGCCAGCAGCGATGACTTCTACTGGCTCGTTGGCGACCTTACCGATGGCTAGCTCCAACGCTTCTTGTACACCCAGTACTTCTCGCTGCCGTTGCCACCCATGATAATTCGTACCTAAAAACTCAATAGCAATTGCTAAGGTATAGGTTGGTAAGGATTCAGGCTTGCTGGTTTCTATATCAGCCAGTGTTGCAGTATTGGGCATTGTATTGTTAACGCTTATAAAATGAAAGAGAATTTACCGTTTTTTGATAGTCGTGCCAGTTTGGGTCACATTATTTAACCAGCGCTGTCGGCGTCTCGCTGGACTATCATAGCGTAGCAACAACCACAGCAAGCGTGCATAAACCGCGGGAATGGTCAAACGCCCACCAGAGATGACATGGTGATCGTATTGCCAACTGCCAGCAGCATAGCTATCGCTAACACCGCCAAACGGACATTGGCTCGTACCTACCAGCAAATGTCCTTTTTTATGAGCAAGCTCTAAGGTTTCTGCCAATGCTGCTGAATAAGGAACATTACCAGCACCAAACCCCATTAAAATAATGCCAGAAGGCGGCTGTGATAGTAAGGCTTGTAATTGACTGTTTATTGCTTCAGCATCATTGGGCAAACAATACAAAGCGTTAACGCGCACGCTTTTCGCACGACTTTGAATATTGTTTAGTACTTCTTGTTGGTCATCTAGCCAATGCTGACGGCGGGTATCTGGTAGGCTTCTTACATAACTGTTGGCCGGATACGCGGCTCTAAAATGACCTGTGAATGCCATCAAATCATGACTATGAATTTTTTGAACCGTTTGGGCCGGCCATGCCTCACCACCAAAACTAATTTTGACGCCAGATTCACCCGCTGCTGCCAACTGTAGTGATTGATTAAGATTGTCCCAAGCATCGCTATGCTCATCGATACAATAAGAGTGGATCACTTCACTGTCTAGTAAAGGACGCATACTCCCAGTTAAGACAATACAGATATCACTACCAGCAAAAGCTTCTGCCAAAAAAGCGCCCAAATAGCTTAGCGTGTCTGTCCCAGTAATCAACACAAAACGTCTACCACCTTGCGTATAGGCAGCCAATAGAAGCTGATAAAAATGGGCAAAATCGCTGGGTGTCAATTGACTGCTGTCTTTGAACAACGTGTTGTCTAACCATGAGCTTTTTGGTAGATGAGCTGTGTGCGCTTGAGCTGCTAATAGCTCCTGCACGATAGGTAAAAACACGTCTGCTGATAACGATGATAAAGGTTTTCCATAGCTACCAAAGGTGCCACCAGCATAAATCAGTTGAATAGGATCAGATAGAGTCTTTGTCATAGTAGAGGATGGCATAGTATTGGTACGATAAAAGAAGATAAGGCAGTAATAATAGATAATATAAAGGCGAAATGCAAAAAAATCAGCAAGTATTCTATGTCATATACTCATAGAATACTTGCTGATGAAAAACTAAGTTATTTGTGATACTGGTATCTGTAATTACGCTGTGCGTTTAAGCAGAAGTTTGGCTTGATTTTGTTGTTCATGGTTGCCTTGAACCATAACTTCATTGAGTAAACGTTTGGCGCTATCGTATTCACCCAATTGTACATACTGAGTGGCCAAATCTAACGTCACTTGATTACTATCCAGCGATTTTACAAAATCAAAGTCTGCTGAAAAACGAGATGCAAAATCCTCTGTTGATTCGGTATCAATTTCATTTTCAAGAATAACGCTGTTATCTGCTTCGACAGGTGCTGATGACGTCGGCTTTGTTAAAGCACCACTTAGCTCAAAGTCAAAGTCTTCCTCTAATACGGTGTTGTCATCGAATAATAGTGGCTCAGAAGAATTAGTAACCTGTGGCGTATCCGTAATTTCGTGTTCTACAGAGTTGTCGTCAAATCGTTGCTCTTCAAACCTGATGTCTTCAAATTTACTATCGTCAAGGGTGCTACTTTCAGAGCTACTGTTTTTAGAGTCAGTATTTTCAAAAGTGTGGTCTTTAGAGATATTGTCTTTAGAACTGCTGTCTTCAAAGTCAGTATTTTCAAGAATGAAATTATCGATATCATTGGTTTCTTCAAGAGCAGGTACAATGCTTTCTGACACAGTCTCGGTATTATTTGATGCATCAAAATCATCTAATGATAAGACGAAATCATCTTCATTTTCATTTTGATTAGCCTCAATGCTCAATTCTTCGACGATTGATTCTTTATTATCAGTAATCGTATCGGTCTCAGCATCGCTTACTAAATCATCAAAATCTAAGATGAACTCTTCGCTATCTAACGTCATATCTTCGTTAGCGCTATCAGCATTGCGTGAAGCTACAGGTGTGTTTGTTTGAGTCTTATCGGTCTCAGATGAATCAAACTCAAAGTCAAAATCAATGATATCGCTGTCTTCGCTAGTAGTCTCATCGACGGTAGCGGTATTAAAACTTTGCTCTTCTGTGTCGTTCAATGAGGTTACAGGCGCTACACTAGTAGTGACTGGTTCTTCAAAACCATGATCTTCAAAATCATTGTCAAAGTCACTGAGGGTAAGATCAAAGTCGTTTTCTACTGACTCATTAGTAGAGCTGATATGATCAAACTCATTTGATGTTGCAGTTTGATGGGTTTGCTCATTTGCCCAAGTAGGATTGCTATCTTGTACAGCTGGCTGATCAGACAGTACTTTTTGATCATCAGTTTGACTGATCGGTAAGTCAAAATCTATGCTTTCAAAGTTAGTATGATCTTCTACTGGCGCTACTTCTGCAGCAACAGGCGCTTGCTCTCCAAAGAACAAAGCTTTTAATTCATTGGCCTGAGTGATACTTTGTGGATCGCTCTGAGTCTTGATAGTGTTATAAACATTATTAAAGTTTTCGGGCTGATCTAGCGTGGCATAAATGCTCAGTAGCTTAAGCAATAATTGACTATCGTTCGGCTTCTCATTAAGTCCACGAGTTAGTGTCTCAATGGCTTTGTCATGGCGCTGTTGATCAATAAAACGCTGGGCGATTGTAATGTGATCAAATTTCTTATCAATATCTTCACGGCTATGAGCAGGGATATTATCATTGGTTTTGGCAGTCGGCGTTAGAGTAGCGGCCTTTTTTCCTGATTGAATAGCGGGTGGTATTGACGTTTCTTGTGCTTTCTTTTTGCGCAATACTAAAACAGCTACCAATAAGATGAGCACCAATCCGGCGATGATATATAGCATATTGTCCATAATTACTCCAACGCCTATCTATGATCATGGCGTATTGCATTGATCAATCAGGCAATTATTGATTGCGTAGTTTTTTAAGACGAGCTTGTAGCTCAGCCAGTTTTTGATTTTGTAATTGAATTTTTTTAGCATAGTTATCAAGTGTACTACTGGTTTTTGATAACCGCTGCGCTTGTGTTGCTGTACTCTGTCTTGATGATTTTAGAGTCGCTAATATATCTGTGCTAAGCCCATTACCTTTGGTCGCTGCTGATTTTGCCTGCGTGCCATCGGCACTTCCATTGTAATCAGGAGCCAGTACTGAAAACTGAGCTTTTGGCAACGTTTGCGTCTTAGTGGTTGCAAGCTCTACACGTGGTTTGGTTGTTTGAGCCCTCTCAGATGACGATGGAGAGCGCTTTTCGGTGGTTTCCGGTATGACAGAAGCGTTTGAACGCCGACTATATTGTCTTTGTGCGCTAATAGCGGCTTCTAATTTTTTCTGTGACGGAATTACATCGTAGCTGGGTAAGCTTAGCTTCGCATCTGCTTTTAGTTGACCTGCGTCTCTATTGATAAAAGCATCAGGGTTTTGTGATTGAATCTGCTTCATCACGGTCTGCACATTCAGATTATTTTCTTGTGCAATCTGCTGCGCTATCATCCATAAGCTATCGTTGCGTTGTACTTGGTATTGAGCAGTCACGCTATTAGTCATATTGCTAGAATTAGCACTGGCAACAATCTCAGGATTATTATTAACTTTGGCTTCAGAGTTTGCGATATTAGCCGGTATATTGCCAGTTGAAGCAATTGCAGAAGTGGCATCGCTCGTACCAAGGTTTGTCTCTGAGTTTTTAACAGCCAAATCTTTAGCCATATTGGTATTGAGAGTAGAGGCAGCAACGGTGCTGACTTCTTTTTCGCTTCTTGGCTGTATCTGACGAGTGACTTGTATATTCAAAATATCTAGCTGTTTGTCAGTAATGGCTTGAGTGGGTGCCTTATCAACTGCAATGACATCTTTACTGTTGTTTGCATCATTGGCAGTGGTACTATTATTATTGAGCCTATCGTTGGCTATACTCTCAATAGAATTGACGCCAACGCTGCTTTGCTGGGTTGCGCTATTAGCTTTATCCGTCAAACGACCATTATCCAAACGGCTAGGTGCATAAGAAAGGCTATTGCCTGCTGAGGCAGTAACGGTAGGCGCTTGTATGCGAGTTGCCTGCATACTGGGCACAGGCGATTTTGCAGCGATCAATTCACTTGTCGATGAATGGACTGCTGGCAGACTAGATGTTGGTACCAATGGCGGCGGTGCACCTCTTCTGAGCGTTAACGGCTTGGCAGTACTTGCAGATACACTTGGTAAGTTGGGCTTTTTTGCCCCTGTGTTGATGTTAGTAGATGTGTTAATAGGCAAGCCATCATCGAGCGGCATCAGCAAGGTTTTGGGAATAACATTACTCTGACCTTTGTCGTTGATGGTTAATACCACATCAGCAAAAGGTTTCGATACCGGCTGTGATGTGGTGATAATGACTCGACCGCTGGTAGCTGAAGTTGGCGTGAAGCGTACCATCATTGAATCTGTTTTGGTCAATCCCATTTGCTGATAAATGGCTGGATTTGCTAAGCTTGCTGAAAAGTCTGCTGCTCGAATATCGGTGACGACAATACTTGCTGCTAGCGGCTCATGTTGGGCAGAGGTGACTACCGTCTTGCCAATCGTTGCTGCTTGAGCACTTGAAGTCAGAGCCACGTAGCCGACAGAATACAGTAATGCCATCGAAATCGCGCGATGTACAGTAGTCAAGCGATAAGAGAGATGACAAGACATGAGCCGCCCTTTAGGATATAAGTTGTCTTTGCTGTTATAGCAAAATACTAACCAGTTTACCAGTTTATTTCACAACTGTTGTGACCAATAAAAAAATGTTTGTATCGTGTTTAATTTGCTTTTTTATCGAGCAACATAGCATCGCCGTAACTAAAGAAACGGTATTGTTTTCCAATAGCATGTTGATAGGCATGTTCGATGGCAGCTTTGCCAGAAAAAGCGGAGACCAACATCAATAAAGTAGATTTGGGCAAATGAAAATTGGTCAGTAAACGATCTATTACCCCGAACTTAAAACCAGGGTAAATAAATATATCTGTATCGCCTGACCAGCTAGAAAGTGGTTGACCTTCTACTGCAGTCTTTTGATACGCAGTTTCAAGGACGCGAGTGACCGTTGTACCAATGGCAATGACTTGGTTGCCGTTTGCATGAGTTTGGTTGATGAGATCAGCGGTTGCCTGCGGTAAATGGGCATATTCACTATGCATGGTGTGATTGAGCAAGTTGTCTGTCTTAACGGGCGCAAAAGTACCAGCGCCAACGTGCAGCGTGACAAAAGCTGTATTGATGCCTTTTTCTGTCAGTTGGTTCAATACGGATTCATCAAAATGTAAGCTTGCAGTAGGGGCAGCCACGCTCGCAAGCTTGGCTGGATCATGAAAGACAGTTTGATAACGCGTATTATCAGTGTCATCTGCATGACGCTCAAAGTAAGGTGGAATAGGTAGCTCGCCATACAGTTCTAGGTGAGGCAAAATAGGGGCCTCAAACGCCAAGATAAATAGATTGTCTTGACGACCAATCATAACCGCGTTCATATGACCATTAGCCAGCGATACGCGCTGCCCAAGCTTAGGCGCTTTACTGGCTTTTACATGACAAAGCGCAATATGTTCTTTATTGATAGTCGTATCGTCTATGGTTTCTACGTGTAGAGTGGTTACATCCAAATCTGAGAGGTTTACCAAACGCTCAATCAATACCTCAATCTTCCCACCTGTGTCTTTTTGACCAAATAATCGCGCCTTCATCACTTTGGTGTCATTAAACACAATCAAATCGCCTGCATTTAATAAATCGGGTAACTCAGCAAACAAACGATCCTGCACACTGGCTGTGTTTTTCTGATTATCAGTGGCTAGGTATAGCAGTTTTGAGGCAGAACGTTGTGCCAGTGGATAGCGAGCAATAAGGCTATCTGGCAACTCATAATCATAATCATCAACGCTCAAATAGTCTAAGACGTTGTTGTCTGTATCGTTGTCAATTAAGGCAGGAGCCGTAGAGTCTAGCGCATGAGAATCGGTCATAATGAGTCTTTAAATGAATAGAAATTTTGGCACAATTGTAGCAGAAATGAGATTGTGAGAGGATAGCTAAATATGATTACTCACACCTAAGAGTAGCTTAAATTTTATAAATAGCCTAAGCGTTAATTTGTAATGATAGATGATGAACAAAACCATCTAAAATTTATTAGCTATAAAACTACTCAAACAAATTGAGCTGAGGCAACAGTTGTGCTGCTGGCACTAATGATGAAAAGGTAACGCCCACTAGTCGAATGGGAAGCTGGCGCGGAATATCTAAAAACAACTTATCAAGCCAGTAATGAGCGGATTCAGCGCTATCAAAAGCTGTAGAGAGCGTGTGTGTACGCGTGATTTGAGTGAAGTCTGCGTACTTTACTTTTAGGGTAATGGTATGAGCGATGAGCGCCTTCTTTTGTAGTTGATTAAATGCATCCTCATTTTGTTCATAAATCTGAACGCGTAAGGCATTATCATCGTTGAGATTCTCTGTAAAAGTGGTCTCCGAACCAACAGACTTATGCGTGCGCTCTGATTTTACCGCACGCTCATCACGCCCATGTGCAATATCATGATAAAACTGTCCACGCTTACCAAACTCTTGCACCAATAGAGTCGCTGACAGATTCCGAAGATCAGCACCAGTATTGACGCCCATCGCGTGTAAACGCTGAGCAGTTGCCTTACCTATACCGTGAAAGCGCTCGATAGGTAAGGTGCTAATAAAAGCCTCGCTATCTTCTGGTGTGATGATGGCTGTACCATTGGGCTTGTTAATATCAGAGGCAATTTTGGCCAGCATTTTATTAAAAGATACCCCAGCAGAAGCCGTCAACCCGGTGTGCTCGAGAATCTGGGCGCGTAACCAATTGGCCATTAAAGTTGCCGACCCTTGGTGAGCTGTTAGCCCTGTGACGTCTAAATATGCTTCATCCAGCGACAACGGCTCAACATGTGGTGTTAAGTGGTACATAAGCTGACGTATCTCACTGCTAACAGTGCGATAAACCTCAAAACGTGGTCGTACAAATATCACTTCTGGACAGCGTTTGCGTGCCTCGTAGCAAGACATAGCAGAACGCACACCAAATTGACGCACTTCATAACTGGCCGCCGCCACCACACCGCGACCATTTGGATCGCCGCCCACGACCAACGGTTTACCTCGCAACTCTGGAAAATCGCGCTGTTCAACACTGGCATAAAAGGCATCCATATCTATATGGATAATCTTACGAGGACTGGGGCTTTTGAAGGTTGTCATAGTACTTATTTTACCTGACAGACAGTTTGAGTTCAGTATCAATTATTCGGTAATACAACTAATATAGTCCTACGTTTTGATACTGACTTGTTTAAGCCATTGGTGTGATTGTTGGTCAGATAACGGCATAATATGAGCGACATATCTCTAAAACCTTGCGATAAGGCTTATACTAAAGATGGAGTTGCAGTGTGAAAAAGTTTGAAGAAATATGTTTAATAATCATTGATGACATTAAGTCTGGTAGAAAAAAAATTGGAGACAAAATACCTTCAATTCGTGCCATGTCAAAACAATATAACGTGTCAAAAAATACCATAGTGAACGCGTATAGCATTTTACTCGAACAGCGTTGGATCAAGGCGTTACCCAAATCAGGGTTTTATATCAGTGAAGATTTATCCAGCAAAGAGATGCACAATACCATGTTGGATTTGACCAATGTTTATAATGGCGTCGATTTACTTGAGCAACAGCTGGTCAACGAGTACAGTCACAAACCTGGCGAGGGTAGATATCCAAGAGAGTATATGGATAAGCTCAAGCTAGACAGTTATCTGGGTTACCCGAATTGTGGCGACAAACCTTCCTATCTTGACTATGGATATGGCGATCCAGCTGGTAACAGCATGCTTCGAGGACTGATCACTGACATACTGAAAAATCATTCTCTTAACGTTGATCCGCAAAATGTGTTAATGACGTATGGTACCAATCACAGTGTGGATTTAATCATTAGGCATTTTTTGTCAGAAGGCGATAACGTTATCGTAGAGTCGCCTGGATATTACCCTTTATTCAGCAAGCTTAAGCTTAATAAAGTGAATATGATTGCGCTCAAAAGAACCAAGTTTGGTTTAGATGTGAACAATCTAGAAGCCATTATTCAAAAAAAGCACCCTAAAATGTTATTTCTGCAGCCCTGCGCGCACAATCCAACAGGGACAGACTTAACCGTAGAAAACCTTGAAGCCATTAAGTCGGTCTGCGTAGAAAATAACGTCATTATCGTTGAAGATGATCCTTTTTTACTGATTCGAGAAAAAGCCGCCAGTTATCTATTTAGTGAAGACGAGCCTGTCATTTACCTAAGCAGCTTTTCAAAAACCGTTTCTGCCTCGTTACGATGTGGTTTTATCGTCGCCTCTAAGCCATTAATAAAATCACTTACGCGTCTAAAAATGATAACGGTCATCAATACGTCATCCATCACCGAAAACATCCTTAATCATATGATCAGTAGTGGCACGCTAGACAATCATCTTCAAGCACTAAAAAATCTGTCACATGAAAAGTCGGCCGAATCAATAACGGCGCTGAGTACTATCGAAGGCCTAAAGCTTTATCCTCACAATCCCAGTGGTCATTTTTTGTGGTTTCGTATTCCAATGGATGACAAAAAAGTCGTCAACTACGCCAGAAAGAACAATATTTTTATGGCACCAGGCAATCTGTTTTTTCCTTGTGAGAATACGTATTTTGCCTTGAGAATCAATAAATTCTATATAGACCAAACCACCGTTACATTCATTGAAGAAGAGATTTTTAATACGCGTTAGCCTATGATTTTCTATAACTGCTTTAAAGCCGTTGTCCAAAAAGGAACCGCTGGGTGTCACCCATTGTTCACGCTCAGTATGATTTCACTACCTATCTATTTACTTATCTTACTTACCCAATGGTCTCTTCTTGTATTCAATCGACTGTGTTCGCCACAATAACGTCTTTCTATAAGGATGGGTACAGTTTTGAGGGTAAAAGCCTTTCTGTACCCTTGGAAGAACATTGCGCACATGGTATTTCTATAATAACGGACTTAAGTAGTACTGCTACGAGCAGTCTTAGGGTTTTGCTATATCAAACCCTTTTTAAAGGAATCACTTTACAGGATGTATACCCATGCAAGAATCAACCTCTTCTTCGCGCATTTCTAGTTTTTACAAACTTGAGCACCAGCAACGTTTAGAAAAAATTGCTGAATTTTTAGGTGAAAGCGATTTCAGTCAAGATCACTTTTTGAACACAGGTAATACGGAGTTTCAGACCGTTGATAATATGATTGAGAATGCCATTGGTACGATGAATATCCCCATTGGTGTTGCTACTAATATGATAATTGATGGTAAAGACAGACTGATTCCTATGGCGACAGAGGAGTCGTCCGTAGTGGCTGCTGTTTGTAATGCAGCCAGACAATGCCGGGCTACTGGTGGTTTTTATACCCATACTTCTGAACACATTATGATCGGCCAGATTCAATTGATTGATGTCATCAATCCCATGATTACCAAACAAGTTATCCTTGAAAATGAGCACGATATTAAAGCTATCTGTAACGATGTAGATCCATTATTAGTGAAGTTAGGCGGCGGGTTCAAAGGGTTAGAAGTGAGAGTGTTGGATGATGGTCATGAATACAACATTATCGTACATATTCTTGTAGATACCTGCGATGCCATGGGTGCAAATGCAGTCAACTCTATGGTTGAAGCATTATCGCCAGCCTTGGAGGGCTGGACATCTGCCAAAGCAAATATGAGGATTTTGTCAAACCTTGCAGACAAACGCCTGTCGATGGCTCGTGCCACGTGGCCTACGGATGAGATAGGGGGAGAAGCCGTTAGAGATGCGATGTTATCAGCATTCCGATTTGCAGATACTGATCCTTATCGGGCAACGACCCATAATAAAGGCATTATGAATGGAATATCCGCTGTGATTCTGGCAACAGGGAATGATACACGAGCGATAGAAGCGGGTGCACATGCCTACGCTTGTAAGACAGGTCAATACCGTAGTTTATCCAGTTGGGGTATTGATAAAGACGGCAATTTATGCGGCAGCTTAGAATTGCCAATGGCAGTCGGTCTGATTGGTGGTGCAACCAAAGTGCACCCAACGGCGCAGCAAAACTTAGAGATTTTGAACATTGATTCTGCAGATGAGCTGGCTAGGATTACGTGTGCGGTTGGATTGGCACAAAACTTTGCGGCAATGAAGGCCTTGGTGACCACAGGTATTCAAAAAGGCCATATGTCACTGCATGCAAAAAACATCGCGGTGATGGCAGGTGCCAAAGCCCATGAGGTTGACAAAGTAACTGAGCTATTAGTTCAGAGCGGCAAAGTGCGTATCGATGTGGCCGAGGAGATCTTAGCAACCTTGCGTCACAAGAGCGGGTAACCAGTGCACATCGATAAGAAATAAAAGTTTAGTTAGCACCAAGGTCGATGCTTCAATACTGATTTTTAGATGGTCATTCTATACGGACTATGATGACAAGGATGAATATGACTATGGACAGTTCAAACAATAATTTGGTAGAGGTCTGGGGGGATACGGTTAATTTTAAGTCGATGCTATTCGCTATCGTGATAGGTAGCGTCGTGAGTACAGGGACTTTTTTATTGGCTAAGTTTTTTCTGTCTTCTTCCTCTGGAGACACGACCCTGCTTAATGGTTATGCAATGCTCATTGGCTTAGGAGGTTGTCTGCTCTCAGGCTTTATTTGCTCCATTATGTTTAAACCAGCAAGGACAGTGATATCCAGTCAAGAAGACAATAGCGATAATGTCAAAGCATTCATTGTCGACTTAATTAAAGACGATCCCAATTACACCAGCGTCAATGATTTACCTTCTGAAGTAAAAGAAGAGCTGAATTTGTTGCAATTAATGACCGTGTTTCAAGAAGCAGAAGAGATAGCAAAGAAAAAACAATAACAAATGGACGGTTTTTCTAAGCATTTATATAAGAGCCATTAGCCGATATACGACAGCCAGTGGCTAAGAATACAGACTTCAAGGAAGAAGGCGATGTTACATGAGATTTTGATTCAGTTTTGGCCAGCGCTGATGTATGGCGTTATTGGCGCTATTATTTTTTCACTAATTGGTATGGTATCAGGAACAGATGAGACCGCGACCATGGTGCCGCTTACCTTGATGGTGATTATCATTGGGGCGCCGCCAGCAGCCGTGTTTACATTTTGGATGGCAGGTGCGGTGTCCAAACACATGACGCATGCCATACCGACAGCGCTGCTGGGGATTCCTGGTGATACGATGGCGACGCCAATGCTTGAGGAGGCAGATCTTTTACGGAAGTTGGGCATACCGCATATTGCCCTCAAAAAGATGATCTCAAGCTCAATTATATCGGCTTTTATTGCGGTGGTTGCCGCTGTTGGGTTTGCCTTAATTTTAGCGCCATTTGGCGACATTATTACTAAGTTTGCGCCATGGATCTTTTTAATAGCGGCCATATCCATTGCTTATTTTTCAAAAGGTAAGTGGGCATCGGTACTGCTACTCATTCCCTTTGTGACGTTCATCTTGGCGCTGAAAGCCTTTACAGCACAATATGATACCAGTCTGGGCGTGACTTACTTTTTAGCCATTGCTATCGGCCCCCTAATAGCAGATTTGTTTACTGTTATGAGTCCTGCTGGTAGAAAGTTGCAATCTCGAGCAAAAAATAACGAGGTTCAAGTCGCGCCAGATTTGAAGCTTTGGCAGGGTTATTTTCCCAATCCATTTAAAATTTTGAACAAGACACAGATTAAATTTACGGTGATAACCTCCCTAATATCGAGTGCCACTTTTGTATTTAGCCCAGTGGCAATGACCGTGATATTGGGTGAGTTTGTGGGTTCGCGTATCAAAAATACGTATCACAGGCTAACGACGGTCTTGTCTTCTAAGAATGGCGTGACTGAATCGACCTATATTGCAGAAGCCTTGATCCCATTAATTGCTTTTGGTCTGCCGCTCAGTCCGGTCGCTGCTGGTCCTGCCGCGCCTTTATTCAATGCGCCCCCTGTTTTTAATGTGGAGACAGCTGAAGTAGCAGGTAATAACTTGCATCACTTACTCAGTCCGATGGATTTTCTTTTTTACGGTGTCCTATCGGTCATACTGGCCGCTATCATCGCGTATCCTTTTTCAATGAACTACGCCAGAAACGCCGCTTTATTTGTAGTAAAAAAAATCAGCCACGAAGCGATTATCGCCACTTTTATCGGTCTGATTTTGGTCATTAGTATATGGGAAGGGGGGTTGGTTGGTGTGTTTACCGTTCTAGGATTGGGTTTACTGGGTGGTCTTTTATCAAAACACTTCTCATTTAATACAGGCTGTCAGTTCATGGGTTATTACGTGGCTGTGTTGTCAATCCCTGCGATTATGTGATGTTTAATCTTGATGAGTAACATTTCTAATAGAGCGCTGAGTAGGGTTCGGCGCTCCCATGCGTTCTTAAACAAAGAATAGCGACAATGATGGTAAGACATGACTAAAAGATTTGGTATGAATTCTACTGAGCATGAATAAAGGTGCTAAGGTGAATGAATCAGGAAGAAAGTAATTTTAACAGGGAGAGTGAATTTGTTGGCTTTATTAGGATTTTTGACGATTGCTGTGTTTTTGGTTCTTATATTGACTAAAAAGGTATCCGTGATTGTTTCGCTGATTTTAGTACCGATTGTTTTTGCGTTAATAGGTGGTTTTGGCAGCGAGTTAGGCACTTTTATGTTGGACGGTATTGTGAGTGTGGCGCCAACGGGCATCATGTTAGGGTTTGCTATTTTTTTTTTTGGTGTGATGAACAATGCCGGACTATTTGATCCATTAATTACAAGAATCTTGAAACTGGTCAAAGGCGACCCAGTGAAAATCACCATAGGAACGGTTGTCATTGCGATGATTGCCCATTTGGACGGTTCTGGTGCATCTACTTTTTTGATTACCATTCCTGCATTATTACCGCTATATAATAAATTAGGTATGAGCCGAATTGTACTGGCAGGCATGGTAGCGCTTGGCGCAGGCACCATGAATCTAACGCCTTGGGGCGGGCCAACCGCACGAGCGGCGGCGGCACTAGAGGTTAGCACCGCCCAACTATTTAATCCTATCATTCCCGCGTTTATAGCGGGTATCGTTTGGATCATCTTTGTGGCATATCTGGTCGGAAAAAAAGAGCGTAAACGTTTGGGTGTTCAGGAGATGGAGCATAGCTTGCAGGATGAGCTCACTGAAGAAGAACGTAGTATGCGTCGCCCTAAGCTGTTTTGGTTCAATTTGGTGTTAACCGTTTTAACCATTGTGGCATTAGTTCAAGTGTGGCTACCGTTACCAATTGTCTTTATGGTGGCGTTTGCCGTTGCTGTCCTTATCAATTATCCCAAACCGAATGATCAAATGGATCAGATACGCGCGCAGTCGGTTGGCATGATTACGGTTGTTTCGATCATTTTTGCTGCTGGTATTTTTACAGGGATTCTATCGGGTACAGGCATGATTACGGCGATGGCGACGTCCTTGGTCAATATCATCCCTAATCAAGTAGGCGGTTTTATGGGTGTGATTGTCGCTACCATCAGTATGCCATTGAGTCTGATATTCACGCCAGACGCTTATTATTTTGGTGTCATGCCGATTCTGGCAGAGACGGCTGGTGCTTATGGCTTGGATCCTGTTCAAATTGGTCAGGCATCTATGCTTGGACAAATGACCACAGGGTTTCCCTTAAGTCCTCTTACGGCTTCGACATTTTTATTGATTGGATTGGCAGGAGTAGAGCTTGCTGATCATCAAAAATTTGTATTCAAATGGGCGTTTGGTACGACCATCGTTATGACCATCGTGGCAGTCATCACTGGTGTCATCATATAAATAGAATATATAAATAGAAAAAAAGGAAACACATCATGAAATCTATCAAAATTGGGTCGGGTGCAGGGTATTCTGATGACCGATTGGAACCCGCTCTTGATATCATTCGAGATGGCGACGTTGATTATATTGTGTTTGAATGCCTTGCAGAGCGTACGATTGCCATTGCACAGCAGCGAAAAATGAAAGATTCAAAGCAAGGTTATGACAGTCTGCTTGAGTATCGAATGGCGCAAGTCTTACCGCTTTGTGTAGAAAACAACGTCAAAATAGTCACCAATATGGGCGCGGCCAATCCAAAAGCGGCTGCCGAAATGGTGAAGCAAATCGCTGAAAAACAAGGTTTGCAACATTTAAAAATAGCAGCAGTTACTGGTGACGATGTATTCTCAGAAATTGAGCGTTATCAGAATGAAACACTGCTAGAAAATGGCAAGCAAATTAAAGAGCTTGGCTCGTCAATCGTTTCGGCAAATGCGTATATTGGCGCGGCAGGTATCGTGCAAGCGCTTAAGGCAGGCGCCGATATAGTCATCACAGGCCGAGCTGCTGATCCTTCATTATTTCTTGGCCCCATGATGTACGAATTTGGCTGGTCCTTTGAAAATGCTGAATTATTAGGTAAAGTCACCATAGGCGGGCACTTAATGGAGTGCGGCGCTCAAATCACGGGTGGGTATTTTGCCGATCCTGGCTACAAAGAGGTGCCAGAGCTGTGGAACGTAGGTTTTCCAATCATGGAAGTGACTGAAAACGGAGAATACCACATAACTAAATTGGCGAACGCTGGCGGTTTGGTATCGTTAGCCACCGTAAAAGAGCAATTGCTTTATGAGATTCATGACCCCGCTAACTATTTGACGCCAGATGTCATTGCTGATTTTTCTAGTGTTCAAGTTGAAGAAGTAGCAAAAGATGTCGTTAAGGTATTTGGTGGCTCGGGCAAACCAAAGACGGGCTTGCTAAAAACGAGTATCGGATACAAAGATGGTTATATTGCCGAGGCAGAAATCAGCTACGGCGGTGCCGGTTCAGTTGAAAGAGCCAAGCTGGCTAAAACCATTATGGAAAAAAGACTGGCGGCTCAAGATATTGAACCTATTGAAATGCGCTATGATTTTATTGGACTCAACTCTTTGTATGCCAATGAGGTTTTTGACACTCAAGAAGTATCTGAAACGCGGCTTCGTATTGCTGCAAGAACCGAGGATGAGGCAGTCGCTAATGCTATTGTACGAGAAGCAATGTCACTCTACACCAATGGGCCAGCAGGCGGCGGTGGTATTCGCTCAAATATCAAAGAGATAGTATCTATAGGCTCAATACTCATTCCCGAACCAGACACTGATATCAACGTTTCATATTGGGAGGTATGATAAATGAAATTACGTGAAATAGCCCATTCCCGAACAGGTGATAAAGGCAATATATCCAATATCTCTCTTATCGCTTTCAAAGAAGAAGATTACGAGCTTCTCAAAGACAAGGTCACTGAAGACATTGTCAAAGAATGGTTTAAAGACATTGTGCAAGGGGAGGTTGTTCGTTATGAGCTGCCGACTCTCAATGCATTCAACTTTGTGATGTATGGCGCGTTGGGTGGCGGGGTGACCAAGTCGTTAGCGCAAGATATGCATGGTAAAAGCCTAAGCTCTAAATTATTGGATTTAGAGATATAAATGAGTCAGTAATTTGTCGTAGGTCTGGCGGCTATATAGCATTTTTCAAAGCCAAGTATCCAAAAGAGTGCCTTTATATCAAGGTGCTCTTTTTTATTGAAAGTTTGTGAATGAGTATGAAAGTAAAAATGCAAAACATCAAAAAATGTCATATTAACGAGACAGCTTGTGGTTAAATGAACAAGAATAAAAAGAAAGAGTAAGGTAGCATCAGGGTTATAAATCAAGTCTACATTTGGCTAAAAGGGAATTAAAAAATGAAAGGAATTACACGTTTTTCGAATAGTTTAATGGAAAAGTATTTACCAGATCCATTTTTATTCGTCATTATCTTGACGGTTGTCATCTTTATCCTTGGTCTAGGATTGACTGACTCTTCACCCATACAGATGGTCGCATTTTGGGGAGAAGGATTTTGGGCATTACTTGCATTCTCCATGCAGATGGTGCTGGTACTAGTAACTGGCTTTGTACTTGCAAGCAGTCCCATATTTAAAAAGGGACTTGGTAAACTTGCAAGCTTTGCTAATTCGCCAGGCAGTGCCATTATTTCAGTGACCTTAGTGTCACTGGCTGCCAGTTGGATAAACTGGGGATTTGGCTTGGTGATTGGTGCGCTATTTGCCAAAGAGCTGGCGAAGCGCGTTGAAGGCGTTGATTATCGCTTGCTGATTGCCAGTGCTTACTCTGGGTTTATTATTTGGCATGCAGGGTTCTCAGGATCCATCCCTTTATCGATTGCGACAGAGGGTCATCCATTCGCGGACAAGATTGGTATTATTCCAACGAGTGCCACTATCTTTGCCACTTATAACCTAATTATCGTTGTTGCGCTCGTGATTATCGTACCTGTATTAAACCGTCTGATGATGCCAAAGGCAGAAGACACAGTGACCGTCGATCCCAAACTCTTGGTTGATCCCATCGTCGAGGACGTTCCAGCAAAAGCTGATATGACGCCAGCAGAGCGGTTAGAGAATAGCTGGATGTTATCAATGGTTATCGGTCTGATGGGCATTGCTTTTATCGTTTATTACTTTGTGCAGAATGGTTTTGCCTTAACGCTCGATTTGGTGAACTTTATGTTCTTATTCTTTGGGATTATATTCCACGGCACGCCTCGTAAGTATCTGATAGCGGTTCAAGAGGCAGTCAAAGGAGCGGGCGCTATCATCGTACAGTTCCCATTTTATGCTGGTATTATGGGCATGATGACTGCCTCTGGTTTGGCGGCTATTATGTCAGAGGCGTTTGTTAATATCTCGACAGCAGAAACATTACCGCTTTTTGCATTTCTGAGTGCTGGACTTGTCAACTTCTTTGTCCCTTCAGGTGGTGGACAATGGGCGGTACAAGCGCCAATTATGCTAGAAGCGGCAGAGATGCTGGGTAGTGATCCAGCAAAAGTGGCGATGGCAGTAGCGTGGGGTGATGCATGGACCAATATGATCCAGCCGTTCTGGGCATTACCAGCACTTGCCATTGCAGGACTAAAAGCCAAAGACATCATGGGTTTCTGTGTCATTGTTTTGGTTGTCAGTGGCGTTGTGATTGGTTTGGGATTGCTGTTCTTATAAAGACAATTTAAAAGATGCATATATAGCCTTGCCTTTAGGGGTAAGGCTTTTCTACGCTTGAATACCAAAAGGATGACTACTATCCATGGTTTATCGGAAAATGGTAAATGTTAGAAAATAAAGATGGTATATACGGACGTCATATCCTGCTGGTATAAATTTTCTTTGCTGGCTGTTTGGCGGCGTGACAGATGCTTTGCAAAATTCATCCCAGTAGAACTATACTTTTTTAAAGGGGATTGACTATATTTAATAGCATATACGACTGCTTTAATTTGACAGGATTTTTACTGAATACAAGATTTAAAAGGTACCGGTAGACTGGTTACGGGCTTACCTGCACCTGCAGTGTTCAAGCGATAGTATTTTTATTTTTGAGAAAGAGTTATGACTTTACAAACACAGCAACAGACATTCATTTATAAAGTAATGGTAGTGGGATTATCGTGTGGGTTAACCATGTCAGCTACTGCCGATCTTGGGAAGGTGAGCACGTTAGTGAATAACGGCATAGCGACTGCTCAAGCCACTCTTGGCCATATATATCTTACTGGAGAGGGTATTAGTCAAGATGATGTTAAAGCGTTTGAAAGGACTAAAGAAGCCGCTTATAGAGGTCGAGCATTCTCGCAATATGCGCTCGGAGAGATGTACAGCAATGGCACAGGCGTACGTCAGAATGATACTAAGGCCATTGAGTGGTATGAAAAAGCTGCCAAACAGGGCAATGCTAAAATTCAATACAATCTTGGAACGCTTTATCAAAATGGCGACGGTATCCCGCAAGATGTTTATAAAGCAGTTGAATGGTACCAAATGTCAGCTGAGAAAGGTTTTGCACCCGCTCAGTATAATCTGGCTACAATGTATTATGAGGGTCAAGGAGTGAGTCAGGATTACGCAGAGGCAATAAAATGGCTAAGAAAAGCTGCTGCTCAAGGATATGCGAGCGCTCAAAACAATATCGGCGACATGTACGAAACGGGTAAAGGGGTTGAGCTCAATGACACAAAAGCAGCCGAATGGTATCTAAAAGCTGCAAATCAAGAAATAGCTGAAGCGCAAAACAGTCTTGGTTTGATGTACTTCGAAGGTAGAGGTATGAAGCAAGATAAGGCCAAATCGCAAGAGTGGTATAGTAAATCTTGTGACAATGGATATCAGCCTAGTTGTGATGAGTTGTAGCTAATATTAGTAGTATCTACGGTGCTAAATCTAGCACTAACGCCAGATACAACAAAGCCCCTGATATCAGGGGCTTTAGCCATTCTATAAGATAGTATAGAACTATATATTGGTACCAGTGGTCGGAACCATTGATATTTTAGCCAATTGTCCATAACAATCTGTAACAATCTAATATATCTGAATAAATCCTTTATTTCATTGAGATTCAAAGAAATAAGTCTTTGCTGACTGTCTAAATCAGTCCAAATAAATACGTATCAAGCCAGCTTCATGGTGTACACTCCGATGTACACGCTAAGCCTAAAGGTACACGCCAGCATGACCAGTCAATGTATTACCATCAAATCAGATAGAACCATCAAAAGCGTAGTCGCGCCTGCCAAAGGTGAAATGCTATGCAAGGTGGCAGGCAATCCTAAATTATTTTTGAGAGTCAACGCTGCAGATGCCAAGCTTTGGCTATATCGTTATACTCATCCGGTACTAAAATCTAAGCACAAACTGTCATTAGGCAACTATCCGAGCGTCACGTTAGCGCAAGCGACTGCCATACGCTCAGAGTATGAGCAGCTATTAAAACAAGGTATCGACCCCAAAGCGTACCGTGAGCAGCAATTAAAAGACGAACACAAATCACTTGTCAGCACTTTTAGTCGCTTAGCGTGGCTTCACTTTGAACAAATACAAACTAAGCAAAAAGCCACTACTTTAAAACGTAAGCAGGGACGTTATGAGCTGTTATGCTCATATTTAGGCGATTCGCCAATCACTGATATTGAACCGCGGCAAATGCTCGAAGTTCTAAAAGACATTCAAGCAAACTCACTTAAGGACGATGGAACCCCAACTGACAAAGCGGACAGGTGCGCTGTGATCGCAAGCGACATATTTCACTATGCTATCGTCAATGGTTATTGTACAAGCGATCCAGCAAGGCTAGTCAAATCCCACTTAGACGGCTATCGTTACGGCAATCGACCATCTATTAGTACACCTGATGAGTTTGGACAGCTGATGCGTGATATTGAGACGATGAAAAACGAGGTACACCCCAACACTTTTCACTCTCTGAAATTATTGTCAATGCTATTTATCCGTAACGGTGACTTGCGGAGTTTGAAGTGGCAGGATGTGGATTTTTCTGAAAACCATATCTGTCTAACACCCATGAAAGGGCAAGGGGCAAGCGCGCTGCGCATGGTCAAAGAAATGGTAGTGCCACTCTCACGCCAAGCGGTGCAGATACTCAAAGAGCAGCACAAAACCACAGGACATACCGATTATGTCTTTTATAGCGATACAGCCACCAAGAACCAAATCATTAGCGAGAATGCAGCCAATGACGCGTTAAAGACGTTAGGGTATCAAGGCAAGCATTGTGCCCACGGTTTTAGAGCGTCTGCTAGAACAATGCTCAGGCATAAACTCAAATATGAATTAGATATAATAGAGATGGCGCTAGGACACGTCACCAAAGACCCAAACGGTACAGCATACGATAGATGGGAGTTTTTAGAGGAGAGGGCGGATATGATGCAGCATTGGGCGGACTATATAGATGGCTTGAGTACTGGTGAGACTGATAATGTGATAAAAATGCCTAGAAAACCACGTAATCAATCTATAAGTTAAAATAAACTGAATTTTTACAAAAAAATCCTTATTGTCTTATTTGCCCAAAACCCTTGTCATAGAAGGATTTGCCAAAAAACAGACCTTTTACAGCGTTTAGACAACATACTATCTCGATAAAATCAATGTAGTACTTTTAAGGTTTTCGCGCTAAATTAGTCTAACTTAGTACAGGATAGAACGTATTTTTTAAGAAGTCATACTCAATCTGAGTATCAATAGATAATAGTGTGAGCAGATAAGCCGCTAACAGTCGCCAAACTTATCAAGCGACTTATCCGCCCACCTATTTTATGAGAGCCAATAAAGAAGGAGTAAAAGCATGAGATAACCAACCACCAAAAAGAGAGGGATAGTTACATCTAGGCTTTGTCTTTAGTAGGCTTAGGTATCTATTATTTATTTATAATAAATACCCACCTATAATGCCAATAACCCTAGTTATTAGCAAACTAATAATTACCTATCAGGTATGATTTATCCCTCTCTTAATGACGTAATCACACGTCAAATATAGCGTACAGCCGCTTACAAAAATTATAAGTTTACTTATATTCCGCCTTTAATGTTCTAAGGCGGAATAGGTTTTTTATTACCTTTTTTTGGCTTATCGCTTATTTGACTCAAAAATCTAATAAGAGAGACCTATCATGTCATATCAAAATTCAGTACCTAGTCACGCCTTACCGCTGCAAGGCTTATCACGCGCTAAAGATATTTTACCGCTATTACCATTCGGACGCGCCAGCCTATGGAAATTCTCAAAGTCTGGTCAGTTCCCTGCGCCTGTCCGTGTCACTGGCGGTATCACTGCATGGCGAAATGCCGATGTTATCGCGTGGCTTGATGCTCAAAGCGCTACCAATGATGCGGAGGTGTAGCTATGACTGACTTTATCCGCAATCATTTAAAGCTTAAGCAGCAAGCAGCTACCACCAAGCGATCAACTCACAAAGCAAAACGCGGCACGGTAAATAAGTCGCGTCTGCCAAATCCAAGCGACTTTTATCGTCAGTTTGATATCACTGTTAAAGGTGGCTCAGGCTGGCAGATGGTCAAATGCCCTTTTCATGATGACACCCACGCGTCAATGGGCGTAAACCGTGAGCATGGCGGCTATAGATGCCACGCATGCGGCGCGTGTGGTGACTGTATTGGTTTTTATATGCAATGGTACAGCGTCAGCTTTATAGACGCGTGTCAGTCATTACAGCTGATTGAGGGGTGTAATGATGACAGATAATATAAAGATTATTGAAGCGGCTAAAACGTATGCAGCACAAGTTACCCAATCTCAAAAAGCTAAGGGATTTACTGCTACTCACTTGCATATTTACACTGATAAGGAGGGCAGTTTTTTATACGCCAAGCTGAGATTAAAAAACATTGATACTGGTGATAAATACATACGTTCTATCAGTCAAGATAACGCTGGCAAGTGGCAGATGAAAGAGCCTGATTTTAATATCGTCTATCCTGAGGGCGGCGGTAAAAAACCCATCTATAAAAGACATGACTTGCAAGCTGGTACTGATGCGGTTGTCTATATTTTTGAGGGAGAGCAAAAGGCAGACTTAGCAAGCAAGCTGGGATTTATAGCTACGACCTCAGGCGGTAGCACTCAGATAGACAAGTATCATTGGCAGCCGCTAGCAGGGCACACAGCTTATTTGTGGGCAGACAATGACAGTGCTGGTGCTGGCTGGCTTGAGCAGCTATATAACACGCTTAAAGCGCTCAGTTGTGATGTCCGTGTGATAGATAGTGATAAGCTGGGACTGCCTGAAAAAGGCGATATTGTGGACTGGGTAGCAATGCAGCGACAAGTTAAGCCTGACATAATAAATGAGGAATTAGCCGAAGCAATAAAAAAGCTGCCCATCCTAGCAGATGAGCAGCTCGTATTTCTAAGTGATAACATAGCCGAGCCATCGAGTTTGATTTTACCACAGGATGGTGAGCAAGTAACGCCTGAGCTGGCACAAATTATCATTGAGCAACTGGCAGCGTTGCCTGAGCTTGAGTATCAACTAAAGCGTAGTATCTCCGCCAAAGCATTGAATAATATGTCAGTTGGCACACTTGATAAGTTAGTCAAACAGGTTAGATGTGAGCTTGAAGCTGAAACAACTAAAAGCCTTGTGATTGATACTGAGCCATACCAAACCCCCGTAAATGGGGCAATGGTGGCTGATGAGATATATAAGCTAGTAACGCGTCATATCGCTTGTACGGATGCGGTGGCGATTGCTTCAACCTTATGGATTATCTTCACATGGGTAATTGAAGCCAGTCATATCGCACCGATTGCATGGATTAACGCGCCTGAAAAAAGATGCGGAAAATCCCAACTACTAACGCTAATAGCACTAATGAGTAAGCGTTCCCTCCCATCGTCTAATATCACAGCGGCGGCGTTATTTCGCTGTATCGAGAAGTACAAACCTACGCTAATCATCGATGAGGTTGATACTTTTGTGAATGATAATGAGGATTTACGCGGCGTATTGAATGCAGGTCATAGCCGTGACAATCCTTATATTATCCGCTGTGCTGGTGACGATAACGAGCCGAAAGAGTTTTATGTTTATGGTGCAAAAGCGTTATCTGGTATCGGCAAAATACCTAGTACATTGATGGATAGGTCAATTAGTTTGACGCTACGCCGTAAACTTAGTAATGAGCATAGAGACCGTGTACGCGACTTATCGCGTGATACTACCAACACTATCAAGGCAAAGCTTGCTAGGTGGAGTGATGACAACTTGCAAGTAGTTAAGGATGCCACACCACTATTACCAAAGGCTATAAATGACCGTATGCAAGATAACTGGGAGATACTGCTAAAGGTCGCCGCCATATTGGGTGATGAGTGGTTACAACATGCTAATAGCGCTTGTATTGAAATATCAGGTATTGAGCATGACGAGCCAAGTTTGAATGAGCAACTGCTTATAGATATTAAAGTCATCTTTGAACTAAAAAAGGTTACACGTATTTTTAGTGACGATTTGATTACTGCTTTATGTGCTGACCCTGAAATGAATTGGTCAACTTATAACAGAGGTAAACCAATAACACAAAAGCAAGTTTCTAATCGTTTAGGTGAATACAATATTTCACCAAAGCAGATGCGCACCGCAAATGGCAATAGAAGGGGTTACGATATTGCCTATTTCCAAGATACTTTTAAGCGTTACTTGTCAGCTATCTCCTCTCAATCCGTTACAGCATTACAAGTCAATGATAGCAAGGGATACAGCGAAAAAGTAAGTGTTACAACGCAAAGTAATGTAACACTTAAAAAACCGTTACAAGCGTTGGTGGGCAAGGCTTGTAACGGTGTAACGCATAGAGACCCCCAACATGGTGCCGCTAACGAGAATAGCAGTCAATCAGCCAATAAAGTGCGAGGTGTGATATGAATGCCGTTACTATTATTGAGCAGCTAGAAGGGCAAGGTGTCACGTTATGGGCAGACGATGAAGGTTTGCATTATGAGGGCGATATCAATGTTATCACTCCGTCTGTCATCAATGCACTAAAAGCGAATAAAACTGAGATTATCGAGGTCTTAACACAGTCCGCCGCCAATGATGAGCCATTACCGACTCGCTGGCTTGTGGCGTTATCTATCATTGATGATATGGTTAAGCAAAAGCGCGAGCAGATGCTATATACCAAAGCACCTGTAAAAATACAGCGGCGTGACTGGCGTAAGCGTTATCAGATAGCGTTATCACTTAATGACTGGGAGACTGAGCGCTTAGAGCAAGATTTAAGAGCTAGCAAATGGGTGTATTTTAATAATATGTTTGAGAGTGTAGAACGAACTACACCTGATTTTGAGATAGCAGCTGATGAATTTATTGAGTGGGCAGAAACTAAAGGTATTGGGAAGCAGTTTTTTTGGGTTCCAACTGGCATTGTTAATCATGGCAGAATGAGAGAGTTACCATCTAATACTGTGATCGGATTATATGAATATATGATGAACTACTAAGGTATTAACATTATTGTTTATGGTTAAAGGTAGGCGTTCACCGTCTGCCTTTTTTTGTGGCTTGCACTTATAAGTGAGAAATCACAGCCAACGACTAAAACCCGACAAAATATAACTGTATTGTTGTATTATGAGGGGATATAAAAAATAGAGATCTGATCCATGACTGACTTTACACCACTAGGTAATTATATGGCATCCTTGCCAGCCGATAGACAGCAAGTTATTAATGACAAATCTAAACTACTAAGTCAATCTATCGAGCTTGCCAAACTACGCAAGATCAAGCAGCTGAAACAGACTGAGCTTGCAGCCATGATGAATGTATCGCAAGCGAATATTTCAAAGGTTGAGAGCGGTAAGGATATTCAGCTATCGACCTTACAAAACTATGTCAGAGCGTTAGGCGGTGAGGTGAGTATTATCGCTAAGATGCCTGATCATACAGTCACCTTGATATAGCAGCCTCAGTCTGTAGGCGAACCCTCAGGACTTTTATAACTTGTTTTAAATCTTATAATCTAATACCTGAGGTGATGGTAACCAATGAGTCAAGCCAAGTAACGGACTGCGGTAACCCTGACCCAATATTATAAATCCTGTTTAAATAAGTTAAATAAAATCTACCATAACCCATTAACCAATAATAAATAATTAGAGATTAAAATGGCATTTAACCAAACCCAGTTTTTTGAAGATCTAGAAAAATTAACTACTAAAGTCATTGATAAAAATAAAAAAGAAGACTTTATCTTTGATTTCCTAACACTGCTAGATGTCTCAAAATCTACTATCACATCACTCAAAAAAAATGACGGTCGTTTTAACGTAGCAGCCAATCCTGAAGCTGGCGAGGTTGCCAATAAGCAGCGCATTTACTTTAAGCCTATCGATGCAGGCCAAGACCTTGCTAAAGCGCTAAGTGAGGTGGTAAGCAGCACAATCATCAATCAGCACAAAATCCGCATGGTAATGGTGACAGACTTCAACACCGTACTGATTAACGATACTAAGTATGATGAGACGCTTGACTGCGACTTTGCTGATCTTTATAAAAACTATCACTTCCTATTGCCACTTGCCGGCCTAGAGCGTGCTCGCGAGTACTCAGAGCATCCGGCTGATGTGCAAGCGTCAGAGAAGATGGGGCGCTTGTTTGACCATATCCGTAAGCTCAATGAGTTTAATACTGCTGATGACTTACATGCTCTCAATATATTTTTGACGCGACTACTGTTCTGCTTTTATGCCGAAGACACTGGTATTTTTGAGACTAACCAGTTCTATGACGTTATTGATAGAACCACCAATATAGATGGCAGTGACGTCGATAGCGTCTTATATGAGCTGTTTGAAGTTCTCGACTTACCTGAGTCTAGCCCAAAGCGCGATGCTAAGCCCACTCACTTAAGCGCATTCCCCTATGTGAACGGCAGCTTGTTCGCATATCAGTTTGCCATTCCTGAGTTTGATGCGCGTACCCGTCGTATCTTGCTAGAGTGTGCCCGTTTGAGCTGGGCCGAGATTAACCCAGATATTTTCGGCTCCATGTTTCAAGCAGTGATCGATCCTGAGCAGCGTGGCAGCTTAGGACAGCATTACACTAGTGTTAGTAATATCATGAAAGTCATACAGCCGCTATTCTTAGATGAGCTGCGTGCAGAGCTGGACATAGTTATAGCGCTGAGTAATGACAATCGCCATAAGAATAATAAAGCTGAGCGCTTAGATGCCTTACTTAAGCGTATCAGCCAAATCAAGGTATTTGACCCAGCTTGCGGGTCAGGCAACTTCTTAATTATTGCTTATAAAGAGTTACGCAAACTAGAAATTGATGTATTAAAAGCACAACGCGACTTACTAGGCTCTAATGACAACTTATTGGGTCTAGGTTTTGATAGTGTGGTCAGCTTAGATAATTTATACGGTATCGAGTATGACGACTTTGCCAGTCAAATAGCGCGTTTGTCACTTTGGCTCGCTGAACACCAAATGAATGTGCTATTCGAGCAAGAGTTTGGTGCCTCTCAGCCTATGCTGCCACTCAAAGATAGTGGGCATATTGTTTATGGTAATAGCTTGCGTATAGATTGGAATGAGGTCTGCCCAAATAATGGCAGTGATGAGATTTATATTATTGGTAATCCACCGTTTGGAGGCACAACCAATAGAACTGATGAACAATCTGAAGATATGAAAATCGTTTTTGGCAAAAAAAAGCTAAAGTACTTGGACTATGTCACTTCTTGGTTTTGGAAAGGCTCACAATATATTACTAACTCTAATGCCAAGCTTGCTTTAGTTGCTACCAACTCAATTACGCAAGGTGAGCAAGTTGGCATGTTATTTCCTGATATTTTTGAATTAGGGATAAACATTGTCTTTGCATATCAGTCTTTCCCGTGGCGTAATAACGCTAAACATAATGCTGGAGTACATGTTGTTATTATTGGGTTATCGGCAATATCGATTAAAGAAAAACACATATATAAATATATAGATAAAATCTGGCATACAGAATTTGTATCTAATATTAGCCCTTACTTAGTCTCAGGTTCAAACTTTGCTGTTCTTGGTAGAAGTAAAGCAATTCATGGTGGCTCACCAATGATTAAAGGTAATATGCCAACTGATGGTGGTAACTTATTAATGACGACTGAAGAAAAAAATGAGTTGATTAATAAAGAGCCAGAAGCGGAACAATGGATAAGAAAGCTTTTAGGTTCTGATGAGTTTTTGAATGGCAAAGAAAGATGGTGTTTATGGTTTCCAGATGAAAAACTAGAGATGCTTGAGCAGCTTCCTTTAATTAAGAGCAGGTTAGATGGGGTAAGACAAAGTAGGTTAAAAAGCCCTGCTAAATCTACTAGAGAATTTTCCAAATACCCACATATATTTAGACAGATTGCACAACAAAAAACAGGAAATTATATTTTAGTCCCAAGAGTATCATCAGAGCGGCGCAAATATGTTCCAATGGATTTTATAAGTTATGAAGTTATTTCAACTGATCGAAATCAATTAATTCCAAATGGTTCAATGTATACATTCGGTATTCTAAACTCAATTCTCCATAACGAATGGATGCGATTGGTAACAGGTCGCTTAGAAAGTCGTTATAACTATTCTATCACTACAGTTTACAATACTTTTATATTCCCTGATGCGACTGATGATCAGAAGAAGAAAATTGAAAACCTTGCGGAAGAAATTCTGCTAGCCCGAGCCAGTAATGCTGGCATGACCCTAGCTGAGCTATATGATCCCGATAAGATGCCAGAAGATTTAAAACAAGCGCATAGCAATCTCGATGATGCGGTGGACAAGCTGTATCGCCCACAAGGTTTTTCTAACACTGAAGAGCGCTTGGCCCATTTGCTGGCACGTTATGAGCAGCTTATCGAGGCAGAGCAGCAGCGCAAAGGTAAAAAGAAAGCTAAGTAGCTTTTATACGATCCGCAGCCTAAAAAATAACGCCACACATCTTGTCTATAGTAGAGTAAACCATGTCTCAGCCCGTTAATATTTTAAACCAGACTTACGCCCGTACTGGTCAAAGCAAGACACATAATTCGATGGGCATGCGTGAAATGCAGGCGCGTGCATTTGAGAAGCGTCATAGCCAGTATTTGCTTATTAAGTCGCCGCCGGCCTCTGGTAAGTCACGTGCCATGATGTTTTTGGCATTGGATAAGCTTATCAACCAAGGTATCAAGAAAGTCATCATTGCCGTACCAGAGATGAGTATTGGAAAGTCTTTTAAGTCAACAGCGCTCAGTGACTATGGTTTCTTTGCAGATTGGCAAGTAGCAGATCGCTATAACTTATGCTTAAATATTGCTCAAAGTGACTCTAGCAAGAGTGCTATATTTTCAGAGTTTCTCACTTCAGACGTAGATGATAATTCCCTACCTCAGGTTTTAGTTTGTACTCATCACAGTTTTAGATATGGCTTTGATAAGATAATCGAGAACGGCGGTAGTATTGAGTTATTCAATGATATTCTTATTGGTATTGATGAGTTTCATCACGTATCAGCAGGTGAATCAAATCGCTTAGGTGCCATACTAGATGGCATTATGACGCGGACTAGCGCACATATTGTGGCAATGACGGGCTCATATTTCCGTGGTGACTCAGTGCCCATCTTGTCAGATAGCGACGAAGAAAAGTTCGATAAGGTAACTTACACCTACTACGAACAGCTTAATGGTTATGAACACTTGAAATCATTGGGACTCGGCTATCACTTTTATAAAAAATCATTTTTCGATGCCTTAGATGAATGCTTAGATACCAGCAAAAAAACTATCATCCACATTCCTAACGTCAACAGCCTCACTGCTGAGACAGACAAATATGAGACCGTTGGCCGTATCATAGATGTCATTGGTGAAGTTGAGTCTCGTGATGATATTACTGGTGTTATGACAATACGCGCACATGACGGTAAGCAATTGCTATTAGCTGACTTGGTGACTGATGACGCTATGCGGGCGAATACTCAGGCTTATTTAGCTGATATTACCTCTCGCGATCAGATGGATATCATTATCGCACTTGGTATGGCAAAAGAAGGCTTTGACTGGGAGTATTGTGAACATGTATTGACCATTGGCTATCGAGGCTCTCTGACTGAGGTGGTGCAGATTATTGGCCGCTCAACACGCGATAGCGCGGGCAAACACCATGCTCAATTTACCAATCTAATTGCTGAGCCAGAAGCTGATAAGTCTGAGGTGACAAGCTCTGTTAATGACTTATTAAAGGCCATTACTTTATCGCTGCTGATGGAACAAGTGCTCAAACCTAACATTAACTTTAAACGTCGTAGTGAGCTGGATATATTAGGTAAGGCAGACTTGCCGGCAGGTACCATTATCATTGACGATACAGTAAACCCTCCCTCTGATCGTGTCATGAAGATACTCAACCAAGACCGTGATGAGATATTGGCGCAGTTAGCCCAAAATACAGAGAACATCAAAAAGTATATCGCCGCTGAAACCAATAACGTAGAAACCGAAGCTGTGTCAGATACCGTCATTCCAAGTATTATTCGTAGTAAGTACCCAGCGCTGGATACCAATGAAGTACGGCAAGTGCAAGAAGGCGTCATGCAGTATATGGCCATCAACCGTCAAGGCGGTGTGGTTGAAGGTAAGGATATTCCTAATGATGCGGTCATCGAAAATGAACGCTGTTTCATTAAGCAAGGTCATGAATATGTAGATATCGCTACTCTAAATGCTGAACGAAAAAGTGAGCTCAATGAAAACGATATTATTAAAGAGCGTCACCTGCCATCTGGCGCAAAAATATATGACCCTAAAACCAAATCAAGCAGTAGCAATGACTCAAATCCTAGCAACGGCTTTGTGAAAGTTGGCAGTAAGTTTGTCAATGTAAACAATCTTCCCATTGACCTTGTGAAATCGGTCAACCCGTTTCATGACGCGTATGAAGTCCTCTCTAGAACCGTCGATAAAGAAGTACTACAAACAATTAATGACGTCGTGCATGCCAGCCGTTCTACCGTCACTGAGGCCGAAGCGGTACTGATGTGGCCAAAGATAGTTGCTTTTATCAAGAGTAAAGGTCGTCAGCCGAATAGAAACTCAGAAGACGCTATCGAGCGGCGCATGACTGAAGTTATCTCCTATGTTAGAAACCAAAAAGCCAAGCGAGAAGCCAATAGTCATGATTAAACTCGATGATATCTATCAAAGTCGTGAGTACAAAACACTAGACGATATTTTTTCTAACGACAGTACGGGGCTATTAGATGATATAAAGCCCATTACTAAAAGCTCAGCGAACAATAGTGTTTTGACCCAGCAGTTTAACGATATAAACAATTTTCTTGATAAGCATGGACGTTTTCCCAGTAGCAGTGCCAGCGATATCAATGAAAAAATACTCGCCCGACTGTTAACCACGATACAGGCTAACAACTCAAGTTCTCAAGAATTGTTTGGCTTAGACAAGCATGGTTTATTGGCCACTCAAAATACTACTTCCACCCTACCTGAACAGCCGATACTTTCAGATATAAACGTGAGCAATGAAGAAGATAATACTGCTAAGAAGCAAGCTCCTATTAAAGAAACTGAGGCTGTAATCGAAGCGGTTAGCGAGCCACCTGTTATTAACAGTTTAGACGATATCTTTAATAGCGATGACCTAGGAATTTTTGACAATATTCACTCTGAAATCTTAGTCAATGACCATCAGAGCAATACACGTGCCAGCTACGATCAATATAATGACGAAGATATAGCCAGCCGGTTCGAATGTAAGGACTTTTATAAATTTGAAGCGACGTTTGAGCGCATATCTAAAGCCATTCAAACGGGTGCTTTTACTAAAACTAACTTTTCATCAGTGAAAGCAATCAACATCGGCAGTGTCTTTGTTTTAAATGGCATGCTTTGCTATGTGGCTAATATTTATAAAGCAGAGGCTAGAAAGAATGTTCGTAGCCAGGAGAGACTACGCTTAATCTTCTCTAATGGTACAGAGTCGAATATGCTCACTTATTCATTGGCTACCGCACAGTATAAATATGAAAACAGCTACCAGCTATTAATCACTGATCCTGACTGGATGGATGATGAACTGGCCAAAAAATTTGGCGATGATCGGCAACTTACTGGAGTCATTTATGTTGCCAAGCTGACTGAAACCCCAAACACCTTGGCGCACTATAAACACCTTCATAAAGTTGGTTTCTCAACCCTTACAGGTGAGGCGCGAACCAAGCACTCAGTTAGGGATACCGCATTCCTGCAGCAACCTGTAGATATTATTGCTGAGTGGCAGGTTTATGATGCCAATGCTCGGAGCGTGGAGGGTGTACTACATGCCTTCTTCTATGATCAAAGAGTCAAAGTATCATTAAAAGCAGCAAACGATAACCTCTACAAGGCGACAGAATGGTTCAATGTTCCGCTTGATGAGATTGAGAAAGCCATTAATCTGGTTATTGCAGGAGATATTAAAAACTATCGGATGGATGGTGCAGCTGGCAAGGTTGTACCGAATTAGAAATTTACTGTAGACACAAAGTACGTTTGATTTTCAACATGCTTTAGTCACAAATTTAATAACTAACCGATGTATGATTTTGCTACAAACAAAGGAGACTGGATATATTTTTCCCCTTTACCTATAACCTATACTCAAAACAATCTATTAGAGTCAAAAGATGAAGACAAGCCAACCCAAACCAAACCTTGATCCCGAAATCGTAACAGACATTGCCAAAGCCATTATCTTAACCTTAAAATCACGTTAAGACAAAGTAATCAGAGGTAGGCGTGCATCGTTTGCCTTTTTTGTACTGGCACGTATCAGCACTGGTATCATCAAACACACTAAATGGAGGTTTTATTCATGAAACGACACTCAGTAATAAGTCAGATAGGCGTTAGCATTGTTTTCTCTATGGCTGCAACATTTTCAAATGCCGCCCTTGAATGTAAAGACGTTAAGTATGGCAATGATGACTATCACGACAATATGGCAGCCCTAGCGATAGAAGCAAGACTGATAGACGGCTTAGACGGTTACTTTAATCGCTATCATGAATCGGTAGTGTCGGAGTTATGCGGTTATAGTGAGGATGATGGCTTTACTGAAAAAATGATAGATACAGGGTATGTCAGACGCTCGGAGGTAGAGGGTATTAAAGAGGTACTGGGACTTAATAACCGCTCAACTGCTGGAAGAGATTTTGAATACGCCCACATCAAACTTTCGGATGAAACAAGCTTATCAGGTGTTGGTGCTAGCAATGCAGCACATCTTTATGCGTATGAACCTAATTCCAAATGTGCAAAACTGGTTAAACGTGTGTTAGCAGGTGACCAAAGAGCTATATCAGAGCTAGAACTATTAGATCTGCAAAGTGAGTCTAATTACTGTGGCTATAGCGAATAATAAAGTTAGTGAGTATGTAAAGGGCAGGCGTTATGCGTCTGCCCTTTTTTGTGCTGGCACGTATCAGCGCTGGCAAAGGTGAAAAAGTTATTAAATATGGAACCAAGCAGCCAAAAAGCGGTGAAAGCGGAACCAATAATAGCGAAATATCTTTTGGTTCCAAAGTGGCAAAGCTATATCTGTAATGGGTCATAGCGGAACCAAAGTAAAATCATGGAACCAGTAAAGTAGGAATTAACGCAACCAATCAAACAAAGCGATAGCAGTCATAAATGGTGGAATCAGGAATCAAAAAACGCGGAATATTTATTGATTCCAAAGTCGCAAACATATGCTAGTAAAGTGCTATAACGGAATCAAGATGGAGTGATGAAATCAGGAATCAAGCTAATGGGGCGTTTACTGATTCCTTAAACAATGCACAACCTCACACTCAAAACAGACTGGCACCGCCACAAAATTAGCCATGGAGTGAGCAGCAAAGCACTTGCAATCAGCGCCGCATACAAGTTCAGTAAATGATCTTATCCACCCTCAACGTGACTACAGGCGCAAATAGCCAACGCTTAGTAATTGACTGCTAAACGCTTAACTTTAAGTGTGAATAGTTGAGCCATGCGAATTGGTGCGAGCATATGCACATAAACGCAGCTAATCACAGTCAGAAATGTGGGCTTTTTTGCGCGCGAAAACGGGTGTTTTTACGCGCAAAAGTGCACATATTGTGTGTATTGTGCAGGTTAGAGTTGTATAGGTGTTCATATTCCGCTCGTTCTCGCGCGCCCTTTGAGCCCTATTGAGCGCAAAAAAATAAACCGCAACGTAGGTATTACGGGACTTTACAGGAAAAACGCGCAAAAAAACGCGCGACAAACGCTTAATTTTAGCGATATAGTGAGCGAAGTTAAATATATCGAGCGAAGTTAGACGTGACCTTAAACATGAGCACAATGCAAATTTGGTGAATGGCAGACACAAAAAAGCCTCCGGATATGGAGGCTGGATTGTCGCTATGTTGATGATAGGTTTTGGTGATTGATAAATTATATCATTAGGCAATAAGCAGTCTTACCAAATTGCAAAGTGTACACTAAGATGTACACGCTAATCATTATTTAATCATTAAACCATTTATTATCAGCTACTTAGCTTTTGAAAATGGTACCAGTGGTCGGACTCGAACCGACACGCTTTTAAAGGCAACGGATTTTGAATCCGTCATGTCTACCAATTCCATCACACTGGCATGTAAGGAGATAACATCTAATGTAGAATAGAGATTATCAAATTGGGCTACAGGGTTAACTCTGTATAGGCTGCGTATTATAGCAGCCTATTTTTAGCCGTCAAGAATTATTTTAAATTATTTTTGATTAACTCGAAAAAATACCTATTATCCAACAAACGCACGTTCAACAGCATAGTCTGCTTGTACACCCATACGTGGTGATACGGTCAAACCAAAATCATCCAAAATGGTTGAAACATCTGCGTTAAATGGCATGCTGCCGCATATCAAAACACGGTCATCTTCTTTATTGATTGGTGGCAATCCAATATCTTCAAAAAGCTTGCCTGATTTCATCAAATCCGTCACACGACCTTGATTTCTAAATTCTTCACGAGTAACGGTAGGATAGTAGATGAATTTTTCGCGATACCATTCGCCAAAGATTTCGTCATTAGGAAGCTCGTTCTCGAACATGTCGCGATAAGCCAAGTCTTCTGCGTTACGTACCCCATGTACCAAAATTATTTTTTCAAAACGCTCATAGACTTCAGGATCACGCGCCAATGCTAAAAACGGTGCCATGCCCGTTCCTGTTGAGAGCATGTATAAATGTTTGCCCGGTAACAAATCATCTAATACAAGCGTACCGGTGGGTTTTTTACTGACCAATAACTCATCGCCAACCTTGATATGCTGTAAGCGTGAGGTCAGAGGGCCGTCTGGAACCTTAATAGAAAAGAATTCCAAATGATCTTCGTAGTTAGGGCTGGCAATTGAGTAAGCGCGTAATAGCGGTCTGCCATCGACAACGATTCCAATCATCGCAAACTCGCCATTACGAAAACGTAAGCCGTCGTCACGAGTGGTTTTGATACTAAATAGAGAGTCATTCCAATGATGAACCTCAGTGACCGTTTCGGTGCGAAGTTTTGACATAAAGTCCTCGTCAATAAGTTGCTATCTGTGTCGTTAAATTAAATGAGTATTAAATATATTTTTTTCAATGTTACATTAAAAATGATAAATGATATTAAAATGATAAAAAGGTATCGAGCATTGATGACGGTATAAATTGTTGTTTTTAAAACATCAATTTTGCAAGCGTTCACTAATATCACATATTCATTGACCAAAATCTGAGCGCTATTCTAACATTTTATGTGATGTTGTCAGTATGTAGAGGTGGCTTGAAGGTCTATAGAAAGGTAAGCAATTAAACGGCTGTCATCGAAGCGCTCGCTCATAATACCAAACTTTAAAATAAAAATCCGTCCAGTAGCAGCGATGCAGCATGATAAAATGGAATATCGTTAGCGAGTAATTTTGTAAGATTGGGCAGTTTTGCTTGATAAAAGAGCACTGTTATTTACGGAGTAGGTTTATGTTTGGTGAAAATGCGTCTCAAAGTGATGGTTATCACGCGCCAATTATTGGCTATCATCGTGCGCCGCTGACGCAAAAATTTGGTGCGCCAAGACAGCCAAACTTGGTAGCACTGACCAGTATTATTGAGATGTTAGCGCCTTATGATGATCCGGCTGCTTTTATTGGTATGGAGGCGTTTAGTCATATTTGGATCAGTTGGCATTTTCATCACAACTATATTAATAAAAACAATAGTCGTGATAAAACAGACACCCGTTTTCGCCCGCAAGTACGTCCTCCTAGGCTCGGTGGTAATCAAAAAATAGGTATATTCGCCAGTCGTAGTATGTATCGACCTTCTGCCTTAGGCTTGTCTGTGGTGAAGCTTGAACGTATTGAGATCGTAGAAGGACGCGTATTACTGGTTATTAGCGGAGCCGATATGATCGATGCCACGCCAATCATCGATGTCAAACCTTATGTCGCTTACAGTGATGCCATTGTGCAGGCAGAAAGTGGCTTTGCCCCATCAGCCCCCATATTGTCGGAAGTAACGATGACTGAATCTGCTCACGAGCAGTTCATGGGTTTGGTGAATATCGAGCAGAACAAACAATGTACCGATAACGCCACTGGGGCAGAGCTTGATACAGTGGCTGCGCATATTCATCAAATACAGCAGCAATTGCTGGTCTCTGATATGGATGCGATTAAAGCGCTTATCGCTCAAGACCCACGTCCAGCCTACCGCCGTGATGATACAAAAACGGCGTTTGTGATGCGTTATAAATCTGTCGATGTGATGTTTCGGTTGATAGAATCAAAGCATTTACAAATAACTGATGTGGTAGAGGTGAGTGTGCAGCGCTAGAATCGCCTCGTCGTACTTATTTATTAGTCGCTTGTGAATGATAGAGTAGCGATTGATAAAGATTTAAACTGACATTTGTCTCTATTTACATTCATATCTTTACCGAAATTCGTTGCCAATAATACAAGAAGAAAAATATGTCTGTTCAAAATTATTCGATAGTGATTGATCTGCGTTGGTGTCTCGATGAGTTGTTGGCAGATAAAGTCATTGATCAGCGCGGTTACAACCTAGTTATTACCAGTCGTCGTGATAAAGCGCAGCATCCATTGATTACCATCAGTGAGTTTGGTTTACCAAATGGTCATGCCCTTGAACCAAACGCTGAGACCAAGTTGACCCTTGCGTGGCTGAATCAGTGGTTGGCTAGCAAAGCAGGTATGATACTGGTTCGTATTGATCCCTTAAAAGTGGATGTCCCTGCTGCGACTCAGTTGATGTCCTTTGAATATGCACGCTCGCAGCATATCTTACCGATTGAAGTGAAGAATGATGAAGTGGTCATTGGGACAGATCAGCCATTTTATACGGACTGGCAAGCAAATATTGAAAAGCTCGTTAAGTCTAGAAACTATCGCACGGTTTATATCAGTCCTGACCAGATTCATCGCTATCGACGAGAGTTCTATCAAGTAACCCAAGCGATTGCTGGGGCAAATAGTGTCCATAAACGGGCGGCAGCGGACGTCACCAATGTCGAGGCATTATTGCAACTGGGTGACAACACCAACCCCGATGCCAATGATCAGCATATCGTTAGAGTGGTTGATTGGCTATTGCAGTACGCTTTTGAGCAACGCGCCAGTGATATTCATCTAGAGCCGCGTCGTGAGACAGGTAAGGTGCGTTTTCGTATTGATGGTGTGCTACATACCGTTTATGAGATGCCGCTAGCAATTATAGTGGCAGTGACGGCACGTATTAAAATCTTAGGTCGACTTAATGTTGCTGAAAAGCGTAAACCGCAAGATGGTCGCCTTAAAACCCGTACACCAAAAGGGTTGGAGACTGAGCTACGTTTATCGACCATGCCAACAGCTTTCGGTGAAAAACTGGTCATGCGAGTGTTTGATCCTGAAGTATTGGTACGCTCATTTGCTCAGCTTGGCTTATCTGGCAAGCAGCTTGAGACATGGCATGAGTTGACTGCCAATCCTAACGGTATTATCTTGGTTACAGGTCCGACAGGCTCAGGAAAAACAACCACTTTATACAGTACGCTCAAGCAGCTAGCCACTGAGCAAGTCAACGTCTGTACGATTGAAGACCCGATTGAGATGATTGAACCAGCCTTTAACCAAATGCAGGTCAATCCTGGCGTCGAGCTGCATTTTGCAGATGGTATTCGCTCATTAATGCGTCAAGACCCTGATATCATTATGGTGGGTGAGATTCGTGATGCCGAAACGGCAAATATGGCAGTACAAGCCTCTCTGACTGGGCATTTGGTACTATCGACATTACATACCAATGATGCGCCAAGCTCGATTACTCGTCTACACGATTTGGGCATCCAGCCGTTTTTAACGTCAGCGACTATTTTAGGAGTGATGGCTCAGCGTTTATTACGGACGCTGTGTCCACACTGTAAGCAAGCAGTAGACGTGGCGCCTGATAGCGAGATTGCCATTCAGTGGCAAGAGTTAGTTCAGCCTTGGCGTGCGTCATTACCTGCTCAAATCTATACGGCACAAGGTTGCGAGCACTGTCGTCACACCGGTTATCAGGGTCGTGTGGGTCTGTACGAAATCATGCCCTTATCCAATGAGTTAAAAAAACTGGTCGCGGCTGATGCCAATTTGGACGTGCTCAAACAGCAAGCCTACCGAGAAGGGGTACAACCACTGCGTTTGTCTGGCGCAAAACGTATTAGCGAAGGAGTGACCACCATAGAAGAGGTGATGCGCGTCGTACCATTGCACTGATTTCAAGTCGTTATGATTTTAAGTAGTTATAAATAGGCTTGATAAATAAGGTACTTTTAATTTACTTGAAAACAGCTGTCTTTAGGGCAATACATACCCATAACATTTTTAATTTTTAACTCAATTTTGCTATTTATCCATTTTTATTAACGAGAGAGTATATGTTTACTGATACCCATTGCCATCTGAATCGTTTAGATTTAACCAAATACGATGGTCAATTGTCTGGCGCAATAGATGCGATGAAAGCCGCTAATGTCACTCGTGCGATGGCGATCATGTGTGATTTTAATGAATATGAAGATATTGCCAAGATTGTTAGCACCTATAATAATGAGACGCTCAATCTGGGTATGAGTGTGGGTATCCATCCTTGTGAAGATATTCAGGTCTTGCAATCAGCGACCGTCGAGCGACTGATAGAGACGGCCAGCAACGATTACGTATGGGCCATAGGAGAGACAGGGCTCGATTATTACTGGTCGACTGAAAACAAAAAAGAGCAACAAGCCAGCCTTGCTCGTCATATTCATGCCAGCCAACATTTAAAGAAACCACTCGTGATACATATGCGTGATGCCAAAAAAAACACCATCGATATCCTAAAAAGTGAGGGCGCTGAACATGGCATTATTCACTGCTTTACTGAAGATTGGGCAACTGCAAAACAGGCATTGGATTTGGGGTTTTATATCTCATTTTCAGGTATTGTAAGCTTTAAGAGTGCTCAAATGATTCAAGACGCGGCACGAAAAATGCCTAAAGACAGAATACTTATCGAAACGGACAGCCCTTATCTAGCGCCCGTACCCAAACGTGGTAGACCGAATGAACCCGCTTATGTACCCTATGTGGCAGCTTATATCGCAGATATGTATGGCTGTAGTGCCGAAGAGGTAGGCAAACTAACTGCAAAAAACTTTGAAAATTTACTGGCACAGTATCATTAAAATCGTTATGCTATGACCAATCAGTCATTTATCAGCTAGCCTTGAAACTTCAAGTGCTAAGCCATTCAAATGACAAGTATAACCTTATGGTCGTTAGTCACTATTTCGCAAATATAAGCATATCCTCTGTTGTCGTTTTTGAGCCGTCTTTGTATAGATTTATACTTGCATTGCCCATACTCTAATCCAAACAACGGTCGTATGTCCAATCTTGTCAGGTTTTAGGAGATATTATGAGTCGTCAGCACCAATTCAAAGCACGAGAAGAGAATATCTTAGCGATGGCAGAGCAACTGCTACTTGAGTCGGGCGATGGTGATATCACTTTAGACAGTTTGGCAGACCAGCTTGATTTGGCTAAAGGCACACTATATAAGCATTTTTCCAGTAAAGATGAGCTTTATTTGCGTATTATTATTCGTTATGAGGAGCAGCTGTTTGCGATTAACCGTATTGACGACTGTCCATCGGCAGGCGTGGCACGAATGATTTTTCAGCAGCTATTTAATCCACAAAAAGCGATGTTACTCAATCAAATTGAAGAACGCTTGGCGGCATCGGTGACGGGTCTCAATCGCTTGTTTGGCGAGTTATATGATATTCGCCGTCAACGTATGAAGCGTTTAATTGACATCATTAGTGCTTATCTAAAAGACGAGCACAGTAGCCTAAGTACTCGTGATTATTTATCTTCTATTTGGGCAATGGGGCAAGGTGGAGCAGGGTTGTTGAACTCGAGCTTCTATCAGCGTTATTTGGGTCGCCGTGATACCCTACGTTATGCTTTTGTGCAGCAAATGCTTGAACTGCCGAGCCACTATCCTGCTCATGAGGATGAAGTGATGGATGAGGACATGCAAGAGCTGGTAGAGCAAATCGATACTGAGTCAGAAGAGCACCGCAACACCAGTTACTAATATCTTTTTTAACGCGTTAATCATATAAATGAGCGCGTGCAAGAATCTGTGTCGTCGTACAGGCTATGGCGACACATGCTATTCTGTTCTTTTAGCGTACTGCTACTCATACCATTGTATACACAACAACCTGCTTATTATGGGCTTATAGGTGCAATATGACGGTCACTGCCAAGATCCAGTCCAGCTCAGCGACCAGTGACTATACTGCCTTAATCCATAAAAGTCTGTCATATGATACAACAGTTATCAATCCGTTAGATTGTCCTTATTCTGATAAACACTCTTTGCAAAAAAATCCTTACGCGCCTGCTTCTCGTCTGCTTTACTTGCCACGTTCACAATCAGGGTTTACTTTGGTTGAGATTGTCGTTGTCGTGGTTATTTTATCCATCTTTGCTGGCATGATGAGCTTATCCGTTGGTAGTAGTGAATCTCGCAAAAACCGCGCATTTTATGAACATCTTACCGATTCATTAAGTTATGTTCGACTGTTATCGGCGGAGCGTATGCAACCAATGGGTCTAAGCTTGCAAGCTGATAAGCAAGGTCAGGTAGCGCCTGTGATTGTCACTTTATCAAACGCTTATATTGCTTATCAAACACCTGAAATCACCTCCAATAGTATGGACAGTCGTCCTAAAAACGCGATGGAATTATCGTCAGACCTGACAGGTATGTCCGGTATGATTGGTGAACAACAGCCTACGCCGAGCTGGGAAGTTGAGCCAGAGGTCAGCTTGCCTGAGTTGCCTACTGGCGTCATTCTGCGGATACAGAGTTTGGATTCTAGTAACGTATCAAATGCTAATCAAAATCAGACACTACAACCTTGGTTTGCCAGTCAAGCCGTACCACAGATATTATGGTTTGGTACTGGGCAAGCGACACCAGTGACTATTGAAGTGATTCATGATTCGCGTTTGGTGGGGGAGGTGATTACGATTATGCCTGATGGTAGTATGATGATCGGGCAGGAGTTATAATTGATGGCTCCTTTATCCAAATCATCTCCTGCTGTTATCAAGAAAGCATCTTCTAAATCCAAACACGAGCGTGGCTTTACTCTGATCGAAGTCATGGTTGCCTTAGCCATTTTGGCAGTGGTTGCTGTTGCTGCGAGCCGTGCAAGTAGTGCATATCTCAGCTCTGTCGATACATTGCGTACTCGCACGCTGGCCCACTTCGTCGCACAAAATGCTGCGGCCGATTTACATATTCAAAAGACATGGCTAACTGCAAATCGTACACAGACAATCAATGCTCAAGGTCGTGATTGGCAAGTGGTGATGACAGTCAGTAATGCCATCACGCCTGCATTGAAAAAAGTAAATATTGCTGTTGCCCCTATGGTGGAAGGACAGACGCGTAACGTCGTGACAGATATTGATGTGATCTTAAGCAATCCTGAGCAAGACATGGGCAGTTTGGATCTGGGTAATATGGGTAGTCAGAGCGCAGGTACGTCAGGACAAATAGGGGACAGCCTATGAAGCATCAGCATGGATTCACTCTGCTTGAGCTCATGGTTGCTATGGCTATATTTGCCATGCTAGCGGTAGCAGGATGGCAAGTGTTTGATAGTGTCAATCGCGCTCGTGAGCGGGCACAATTTCATGCCGATAATTTGGCTGTGTTGCAATATGCCTATTTGCAGTTGCAGCAAGACATGAGTCAGATCATCCCTTACCAAGCAGTTGATACTCAATCAGATAATATTGCAAATAACAGTCTCAATGCGGATAGCCAAGCCAACGAGAAAGCGCCAGAGCCTTTTATGAGTTTGGATGGTGAGCATGTCAGCTTTGTACGCTATGCCGATCCTGATCCGCGTTATCAAAGCAGTGCCAGCATCCAGCATGTCGAATACGTTTTTGTAGATGAGCGCTTGATTCGCCGTCAATACACCAGCCTAGGCGGTGAACGTGACAGTATCAGCTTAGATAGTGTGTTGCTTGAAGGCGTGACTGATGGACGTTGGCAAGCTTATTTACCGGAGTTAAGTACCAAATTCCCTAACGAAAACAATAGTAATAGTAGTGTGAATAGTAGCGCTACGCAGATAAATACTGATGGCAGCGCGAAGTCTGAATTGCCTTTACTACCAAAAGGCACGGCTGTTAGTTTCACTTATCAAGATATGCCAATCACTTGGCAATGGGCGCTTGCCCCTCAGCCGATACCACGTAGTTATAAAAGTGCCAGTAACAATCAAAACCCTTCTAATGACCAAAACCTTCCTGACGACCAAAATAATAACAGCGACCGTACTGGCAACGACGCTCAAAGTGGCTCCAACGATGGCGTAGAGAACAGTGATTGAGAAGATAATATCAATTGAGAAGGTAACGTTAAAAATGTACCACAGGATCAATAACCAAGGCGACCACTTATGTCAATGACAGCGCATTCTCAGCGCGGCGTAGCGCTCTTGACTATCTTACTATTGGTCGTCAGTATCACTGTGGTCGCAGGTGCCATGCTTGCCAGTCAAAAAATTGCTATTAGGCGCAGTGGTTTGTTGTTTGATCAAAATCAATTACTACAAGACATTAGTGCTGGTCAGCAATTAGCGCTTACCATGATTCGTGCTGATAATAAGCTGAATGATACGGACAGCGCACAGGACATTTGGGCACAGCCGATACCGCCATACGCCTTGGGTGGTCATAGTATTGGTATCGAAGTGCGTGATGAGGCCAGCCGCTTTAATATTAATAATTTGTATCAAAATGGCGCGGTTGATACAGCTGCTGTCGCCATGTTTCAAAGACTGTTGACTCAATTAAATCTAGAGCCTGATATTGCTATTGCGGTACTTGATTATCAAGACAGCGACAGTGAGGTATATAAAGATGGCGGTGCTGAGGATGCGGTGTATACGCAGCAATCGAATACGACCTTACCAAATCAGTCTTTTGTAAGTATCGATCAGTTGCAAGAGGTACGAGGCGTCACCGCTGAGGCATTAAAGACACTGCGTCCGTATATTACGGCGGTACCTTACTTTGTACCAGTGAATGTGAATACAGCCAACCCTGTGTTGCTAGCTGCCTTAATGGACGGTGGCACAAGTGAGCAGATGCAAGGGCTGGTCGATATGAGATCGAAGCAGGCAATCGCAACCATCGATGATCTGTGGCAATTACCCGTGTTGAGCAGTTTGGATGACGCGCAGCGTAAAGATCTTTCGACCTTATTAGCAGTAGACAGTCAGGCATTTTTGGCGCTGATTACGGCCACCGATAGTGGCAGTATCGGTCAAACCAGACAACGCTTCGCAACCGTACTGATTAGCAAAACGCCAACTGACGTCAGCGCTGCAGAAAGTAGTAATGGCAATGCTAATAATGGCGGTGCCGATAGCGCTAATAATAATAGTGGTACTGATAACAAGGAAAAAGCCAAGACCATTGAGATAGTGGCGCAGCGCCTTTGGGCTTTTAGACCCAGTTTTTGATAGGTATCAAAAAGCCAATGATTAATCTTTCAAACGAGTCTCTTCACTCGACTTCCAGTTATAAGCACCATAAAACAGCATCTGCGCTTGGCGAGTACAGTTATGTAGCATGAGATGCTTATTCTCTTCAATCTCATTCAAATCGACCTCATCGTCATGATCTTCTGTATAGGTCAGCTCTAGCCAGTCGATGATCCAAGAAAAGAACATATTGACACCCGCTTCAGCCAATAAGCGACGGTCATACCCATTGATGTGAGTAAAGGCTGGCTGCAGCGCCAAATCTTCCGCTAAACTGTGTGCGTGTTTTTTAACCAGCTCATTGATGGCTTTGCGCACGGCTTCTGAGCCGCCATAACGCTCACTGACTAAAAATTGCCAGTAATAAGGCTGATCGCTGACCATATACAAAAACAGCTGAATACTTTTTGCAATTTGGCGATCAAAGCTGCGTTTGCGGCCTATTTGTAAGCTGTCGCTCAATATGGCCAACGTACCGCCCAGCTCTTCTACCACAAGCGCACGACCTAGCGACTCCATATCATCAAAATGTCGATAAAATGCAGTTGGCACAACCCCTACCTCACGGGTTACCTGCCTGAGGCTAATAGAGCTAAAAGACTGTCCTGTCATACACAGATCGAGCACTGCATTAAAAAAGGCGTGCCGAGTCTGAAGTTTCTTTTGTTCGCGACTGCTCATAATGGTTCAAAATTATCCGATAGGGGTTTATCATACTCATTTCAGCGCACAAATACGACTGAAATACGCAAATTGTTTTAATCCGTTCAACTGGTACGCACTACACCATGGTTCCCCAATGCCCTTGTAGCTCTTGCGCCAAACGATACGCTTCATGATCATTCATACCTGTAACAAAATCCAATATATTTAAGATATTATGATAATGATTGTCTGTAAGTTCGCGGTGATGCTCATCAAGATGGGGTTGGAGTAATCTAAGTAGGCGCTGTTGTTCAAAGGACATAGAGAATGATGTGGGTGCCGTTTGATTGCTTGTCCAAGAAAGTGGCATAAAGGCATCTAGTAGACGATGTAAGCATTTATTTGCCATTAACTCCATTCTGACTTTGCTTGGGTGATTAAATATCTGCTCACGTGCCAGTTGTTTGGCTTGATGGATGCCATTTTGCACGCTTGCTTCACAATGATCGAACAAACTACCGTGCAGCTTGCCAGCCAGCAAAGCGTCATTATTATCGACAAAAGCATCGGTCACGGTATTGACCAGACGCATCATGGCGCGCGCACGTAATGAAGCCAAACTTTGTCTGACCGACATATGGGCTGGTAGTTGAATATCGCTAGGGCGTTCGCCGATTAACTCATAAAAGATACTGGCCACATCGGTATAGGTGAGCATATTCAAATTGATGCCATCTTCTAAATCAATCAAGGCGTAACAAATATCATCAGCTGCTTCTAGCAAATACGCCAGCGGATGACGGGCAAAGCCATCGTGCTGCTCTGAGCGAGGTAAGTGTAACGTTGCAGCCAGTACTTCTAACTGTGCTGACTCGCTATTAAAACAGCCAAATTTTTGTACGTTACTGGCCATATTGGGGTTATTAACATCGTTGCTGTGAGTGGCAAGCCAAGGGTACTTCATAAAAGCACCTAGTGTGGCACAAGTCAGCCGCATGCCATCTTTATCAGGATGATGCTCGTTGCGCACCAATAGTCGAAACCCCTGTGCATTGCCTTCGTATGCCAATAGGTCCAGTTGCTCATTCATGCTTAGGTTTTGTAAAATAACTTGAGGATTGGGTTGTCGAAACCAATCACGAATGGCGTATTCTCCCGCATGACCAAAGGGCGGGTTACCGATGTCGTGAGCAAGACAGGCGGCTTGTACAATAACGCCAACGTCAGCAGGCGAGACGCCAGCAGGGAGACCACTGCTTAATTGGTCATGTAGTTTTTCTGCCGCCATCATACCTAAAGAGCGCCCGATACAAGAGACTTCAAGTGAATGGGTCAAGCGAGTATGAATGCCAAGCTGATTGGTCAATGGATGAACTTGGGTTTTTTGATTGAGCTGGCGAAAAGAGTGAGAAAAAACCAGTCTGTCGTAATCTTTATGAAAGTGGGAGCGGGTGGTTTCACCAGCTTTAGGCGTTTTGGTTGAACCAAGTCGTTGAGCGCTGAGTAAGTGTGACCATTGTGTGGTGGTAGATGAGAACGATAGGTGGTTAGACATTATTATTATAATCCCAGTGATGAACGGACAGTATTTGTTCTATTGCTTCTTAGCATAGCAAAATAGTCGCACGGGTTCATCTGTTGTCGCTGCCTGATTTTAACCAGACAACGACGCATTTTAAGGGTTTAGTTCTATATGTTTAAGAATACATCTTAGCTGTCTGCTTTTTGGCAATCAAACAACACGGCTTCAGCCTCTGTAGCGACACTGCCGTCCAACGTTTTATTTCTCAATACCGCTTTGGTGGCGTCAGCATTCAACTGCCATGTCATACCAGCATCATTCGCAATACCAATATCGGTCTCATACGCAGCACCAGTACTATTATTTTGAGGTAAGGTCATTGCGGTTAAATCGTACTCAACCCCATCGATCAATAAGTGGGCGCTGGTGGCAGGCTGTGCACTATCTTCAGGATCGTAGTGAGCTTCAATGGTTTGTTCAGGCTGGCAGTTATAGGTTGTCATGTCTGCATGATCATGTCCTGCATGATCGTGCTCGTCGTGGCTGTGTTCGTGGTCATGCTCTTCATGGTCGTGGTCTTCGTGCTCAGCATGGACGTCCTCTGTCGTTGCCGCTTCACTAGGAGCTTGCGAAGACTCGGTCTTTTGTTCACAGCCTGCGCCTGCCAATAGAAAAGCCACGCAAAGTAGAGCCGTTTTAGAGTGAGTAGGGGTAAGCGCTATCATGGAAAATGCCTTTACAAATATAAAAGTAGGTGGATGAAAGTTGCTATTTTGTTACGTTATAATATAACATATAAACCATAAAAAAAACCAACATAGATTGCTCTACATTGGTTTTTACGTTTAAGACAAGGTATATTACACGTTAAATCTAAAGTGCATCACATCACCATCTTGTACGATATAGGTTTTGCCTTCTAGGCGTGACTTACCAGCGGCAGCCGCACCTTTTTCACCGTTATATTCAATAAAGTCATCATAAGCAATGACTTCAGCACGAATGAATCCGCGCTCAAAGTCCGTATGAATTACGCCAGCGGCTTGCGGCGCTGTGGCACCTACGGCTACTGTCCACGCGCGTACTTCTTTGACACCAGCGGTAAAATAAGTCTGCATATCAAGCAGGTCATAGCCGCCACGAATTACTTGATCAAGGCCAGGCTCTTCCATGTCCATCTCAGCCAAGAAGTCTTTTTTGTCGTCTTCGTCGAGTTGGGCAATTTCAGATTCAATTTGATTACATAGAGCGATGACAATAGAGTCTTCACCCGTGGCATAGTTACGGACGGCATCTAGATATGGATTATTTTCAAAGCCATCTTCAGAGACGTTGGCGATGTACATGGTTGGCTTTAGCGTAATCAAGCCATAGCTTCTGATGAGTTTCTTCTCATCGCTATCAAGGTTTGCCGCGCGTGCTGCTTTACCTTCTGCTAATAATGGCTCAACTTTTTTAAATACATCAAGCAATGCTTGCGCGTCTTTATCACCACCTTTAGCTTTTTTAGTTTGGTTGTGGATTGCACGCTCAACGGCTTCCAAATCTGCCAATGCCAATTCGGTATTGATGGTTTCGATATCATCAATCGGGCTGACACGGCCATCAACGTGCACGACGTTGTCATCATCAAAACAGCGTACCACATGGGCAATCGCATCGGTCTCACGAATATTGGCTAGGAACTGGTTGCCCATGCCTTCGCCTTTAGACGCGCCCGCGACCAAACCTGCGATATCCACAAACTCCATCGTCGTTGGCAATACACGCTCAGGATTGACGATGTCAGCCAGTTTTTTTAGACGTGGGTCTGGTACAGGTACGATACCTGTGTTGGGATCTTTGGTACAAAATGGAAAGTTTTCAGCGGCGATACCCGCTTTGGTCAAGGCATTAAACAGGGTGGATTTACCCACGTTTGGTAGGCCGACGATGCCGCAATTAAAACCCATAACGTTCTCTCATTGTATTAATAAAATCAGTTGATGTACAACTTGCTCAAATAGTAAATCAAAATTGCGCATATTGTAGCAAATTTCACTCAATAGGGGTGAGGTTGTTATATTGGATAAATGGATTTTCATGACACAGCATCTGTCAGGTTAGCTACTCGCACTATTATGATAAGCTAGGACTTATTGCTTACGTTAAACGATTATTCAGTGGCGTTACTCTAACTATCGAGCGCGCTGCAAACCCCATCAAAGGCAAGACCGTATCATGAAACCCACGATTTTTGACACACATCATTATAACTATCCACAAAACTTCATTGAGATGAAACCCAAGCTTGCGCGTCTTAAAAAAGCGATTGAGAAGCTTGAAGCCAACTTGATGACCGCAGATACTGACTTGTTGCAGCAACGGCTTGCCGATGATTTAGGACTAGAGATTGACTATGCCAGTGAGCTAAACGCTAATCAGCTCTTGGCTGCCACGACCATTGAAGGGAAGGTTTTGGTTATCGCGGGTGCAGGCTCTGGCAAAACCAAAACACTCACTTATAGAACCAGTTATTTGATAGAAAATGGCGTGTCGCCCAAAGAGATTTTGCTACTAACCTTTACCCGTAAAGCCGCCAATGAAATCAAAGGTCGCGCCAAGACCTTGCTGGCAAGTAGCCTCACGGGTGATGGTGAGAATCAAAAAGACAGTCAAGCGCTCAATGCGATTACCAGCGGTACTTTTCACTCATTTTGTATCCTTCTGCTGCGCCAATATTCAGGACTGCTTGGTATCAATCCAAGGTTTACCATTTTGGATACAGGCGATAGCGAAGATGCAATCGACTTGATTAATAAAGAGAAAAAATACGCAACCAATATCACTAGCCAAGCTTTTCCGCGCAAAAAGACGTTGCAAAAAATATTTTCCACGTCTAGAAATCGGCGTATCCATATCCGTGAATTAATTGAAAGTGGCTATCCCGATATTGCTACCCATATTTCTGCTATAGAACAATTGGCGATTGACTTTCACGAATACAAACGCGCCAATCATTTATACGACTTCGATGACATTATCGGCCAAGTGGTACGTCATCTAAAAACCAATGACAAATTCCGTCAGCTGCTCCAAACGCATTATCGTTATGTTATGGTTGATGAATATCAAGACACCAATATTCCGCAAAAAGAGCTGATTGATCTTATTTGTACTCCTGAATCGGTTTCACTGATGGTGGTCGGTGATGATAACCAAAGCATCTACGCCTTTCGCGGTGCCAATTATGAGAATATTCTTTTATTTGGTGAGACGTATCCTGATGCCAAGCTTATTAAGCTTGAGCAGAATTATCGTAGTACGCCTGCTGTCTTAAATTATATTAATGCCTTATCAGATGAAATTACATTAGGCTATCAAAAACAGCTGTATTCAGGCTCTCAAGTAGAGGGAGTGAAGCCTGTTTTTTGCCGCTTGAGTAACGAAACCAAAGAAGCCAAATATATCGCTGATAAAATCATCGCGCTAAAGTCAGAATATGATTATCAAGATTTTGCGGTATTGTGCCGAACGTCTTTTCAGTCTAATTATATACAGCTGGAATTTATGGATCGTCATATTCCATTCATTGTTATCGGCGGTATTAAGTTCATTGAGAGGCGTCATATCAAAGATGTACTGGCATTTGTCAAAATCCTCTATAACCCCAACGATACCATATCCTGGCATCGTATCTTGACCTTGTTTAAAGGGGTTGGATCAGTCACTGCAACGCGTCTAACCCAAGCAATCACAGCGGATAACAATTCTTTTGAGCCATTACTGACCGCAAGATTTGCCAAAAAGAGCGATCAACTGATGCCATTATACAAGATGCTAAGCCAAGCCAATCAAGCGGACTCAGTTGAAAAAATTATTACGCTGATTCTTGAATTTTATATACCTGTCTTAAAAATCAATGAAGACAATTGGCGGGAGCGTAGTGAGGATTTTCGTGTCCTCACAAACTTAGCGAATGAGCATGACAGTCTTGATAGTTTTTTAGAAAATCTTGCACTCGATCCGCCTAATGACTCAGTTGCCACCGCAGGTAAGTTTGAACAAGGCGAAGAGGAAACCGATAAACTAACCATCTCTACTATTCATAGCGCTAAAGGACTCGAATGGCCTGTGGTATTCGTGAATGCATTGGTTGATGGTATCACGCCACACTATCGATCATTGAATGATTTTGCAGAGTTGGAGGAGGAGCGTAAACTGTTTTATGTTGCTTGTAGTCGTGCCAAGCATCGATTGTTTTTAACCGCACCAGATTATTTTTCGAGTTACTCAGGATACTTTGACAAAGCCTCACGGTTTATCGCTGAGCTGTCCATAGATAAGGTCAAGGTAGAAACGATGAAACAGCCAGTGATAGAAAGTGATGAGCCAGTGTGGTGGTGAGTATTGATTCAGCAATCTTATTCCGTTTAAAAATGGCTTTTTGTTAAATGTATAACCAAAGATATGTCGTCGTAAAAATATTTTTTAGATAAGGGTTTAATATTCAGCGCAATGCGTTATATTACCACCTTATAATTTAGACCCTCTATTTTTACACTCCTATATTTTGACACACTGTATTAATATCCTATGAGAAGGACAGATTATGCGCTATGAAGTGATCGTTATCGGTGCAGGTATGGTTGGTACCTCAATTGCGTGGCATTTGCAAAAAAACAATTCAAACGTATTGTTATTAGATAAGAAGCTACCAGGATCAGAGACGTCATATGGTAATGCTGGATTGATTCAGCGTGAAGCCATTCATACGCATCCTTTCCCCCGTCAGCTGACTGAGATGATTCGAGTATTGCCCAATCAAGGTACGGATATTCGCTATCGTATTCCAGCCATTTTGCGTTATCACCAAGCTCTGCTTCAGTACTGGAAATACTCGACGCCTGCATCAGTTAAAAAAATCGAATCTGAGTGGCAGACGCTGATTGAGCATTGCACCAGTGAGCATCAGACCATGATTAGTGCATCTGGTGCTGATGAGCTGATTACTCGTGATGGTTGGTTGCAACTACATCGTTCAGAAGAGACGTTTAAAGAAGCGCAAGCATCAGCCATTGATGCTCGTAACCAAGGCGTTGAGCATAATGTACTCAATCTCGAACAGCTAAAAGCCATGGAGCCGCGCGCCAACTTTGACGGTTTCGTTGGTGCTATTCATTGGTTGAATTCATGGCAAGTATCAAACCCAAGCTCGCTTGTAAAAGCCTATGCGAAAAACTTCCAAGAGATGCAGGGCACGATCAAAGAGACTGATGTTAAAGAAATCGTTCAAGATGCAGAGGGCTGGAAAATCATCACTGATAAAGATACTTATTATAGTGATAAATTGGTCATCGCTGCAGGCCCATGGTCTAATGATTTGATCAAACCACTTGGTTACAATCTGCCATTGTTCCCAATGCGTGGCTATCATCAGCATTTCAAAGTGACGGAAAAAAATACCATCCATCATAGTATGTTTGATATGGACAAAGGGTTTGTGATGGGTCCAATGCAGCAAGGTATCCGTATTACGACGGGTGCTGAGATGACCACCATGAATGCACCAAAGAACTTTGGTCAATTACAAACCGTATTGAAGCTTGCCAAAAAAATCTTGCCGCTAGAAGATGCGGTCGAGAGTGAAGCATGGGCAGGATCACGTCCTTGTATGCCGGATATGAAGCCAGTCATTGGTCCTGCTGATAAGCATGACAAGCTCTGGTTTGCATTTGGTCACAGTCATCAAGGCTTCACTTTAGGGCCGATGACAGGGCGTCTTGTTGAAGAGATGATTCATGAGAAGCCTTTACTGGTCGATCTTGCACCATTTAGTGCCCAGCGTTTTTCTAACTAAACGCGCGTTCAGCATATTTAGCACAGACTTAAATTTATAAATTGAAGGTATATGACATGATAAAAAAGCTACATAGTACTCCACGCATGAGCAGAATTGTCGTCCATAACAAGACCGTATACTTATGTGGTCAGGTCGGTAATGCAGAAGACGATATCAAAGCGCAAACATTGACTTGTTTGGAAAAAATCCAAACGTTATTAGAAGAAGTGGGTAGCGATAAGTCGAAGCTATTATCTGTCACGGTTTGGATCAAAGATATGGCAGACTTTGCCGCTATGAATGAAGTCTATGACAAATGGTTTGAAGGCATAGAGCCGCCAGCGCGTGCGTGTGGTGAGTCTGCATTGGCACGTCCTGAATTATTGGTTGAGATGATTGCCATCGCTGCTGAATAATAGCGGATTGTAGTACCTGTATTAAACAAAAAAGGACATGATATCGATATCATGTCCTTTTTTTAAATCATTAAAATCAGTTATTTCACACTTTGACCCAATCGCATGGCTGCGGCAATATTGACAGCGGTGGTTTCAATATTGTGGTAAGCCGCACTTAACACATTGTCAATGGAGTCTATCCTTTGAATACTAGGCATAACCACATCGAACTGAGTGGTTTGAGCAGGTTTTAGCCCATCAACACTACCGCAAATAGCGATAACTGGCGTATGAGTGGCTTTGGCAAGTTGGCTGATACCGCCCGCGACTTTACCCATGGCTGTTTGCTCATCAAGCTTACCTTCGCCTGTGATGACAAGATCAGCATCAGCGATATGCTGTGATAAGTTGGCAACTTCTGCTACCGTATCAAAACCTGATTTTAATTGAGCGCGGCAAAAGCTCATCAACGCATACCCAAGCCCACCAGCGGCACCAGCACCAGCAACTTCTTGACATCTCTCATAGCCATGTTCATTACATATAGTGGCAAAATGACCAAGCGCATTGTCTAAGTCGATGACTTGCTGAGGACAAGCGCCTTTTTGAGGGCCAAAAATAGCACTGGCACCAGATTCACCACATAAAGGATTGGTCACATCACAAGCCACTTCAAACACCGTGTTTAAGATGTCTGCATGAAAACGAGTATTATCCACTCGCTGTAAGTTGGCAAGCTCACCGCCACCTTGACCCAGTACATTGTCATTAGCGCCATGAAACGTCATACCGAGCGCGGTTAGCATACCAAGTCCTGCATCATTGGTCGCACTACCGCCCAAACCGATGATAATGCGTTTGGAACCTTCACCCAAAGCATCTGCAATCAGCTCACCAACACCATAACTACTGGCAATAACAGGATTTCGCTCCGCGACAGTTAGTAGATGTAATCCGCAAGCCTGAGCAATTTCAATCACTGCAGTTGCATCTGGTAATAGCAAGTATTTTGCGGTAATGGGTCTCATCAGAGGATCATGTACACGCACTTCTTTCCATCGTCCGCCCAATACGTATGACAACACCGCTGACGTGCCTTCACCGCCATCAGCCATAGGCAGCAACGTATAATCAGCGTCTGGAAACACCTGACTAAATCCAGACTGAATGGCATGGCAAACATCCAATGCCTCTAAGCTTTCTTTGAACGAGTCGGGGGCGATTAAAATTTTCATGAAAATCCTTTGAGTATTTCAGTAAAGGCATTTAGGCAAGATTGGCCAAATACAATCATCGACCAATTACCTTTTGGTGCATTTGTCATTGCAAGTCGAATCTAATATGTTAAATAAATACCAAGGTTAATAGCCAGATAAATATGATACTGGTGACACCCTGAATACCAGTGGCCATCGAATGCGCTTTGTAAGCCTGAGCCACACTCATACGGCTAAACTGACTGACAATCCAGAAGAAACTGTCATTAGCATGTGAAACGGTCATTGCGCCTGCACCAATAGCCATCACACAGAATACACGACCAAGCTCACTATCAAGACCAATTTGATCCAGTAAAGGCGCAACCATTGCAGAGGTGGTAACCAAAGCAACCGTGGTTGAGCCTTGTGCTGTTTTTAGCGCAGCAGAAACGATAAACGGCATAAAGACGCCTAAACCCAATGCGGATAACGTTGTACCCAAATAGTCACCGATAGGCGTCACTTTTAGCATGGCACCAAACGCACCACCAGCACCCGTGATTAATAGAATAGGTGCCGCCACTACCAAGCCTTGAGAGATGCTGTCACTAATCTGCTGCGTTTTTTGGTCAGTATTGATAAGTAGAAATGACAAAAATAAACCAATGAGTAGGGCAGTTAAAGGATTGCCAATAAATATGAGAATATCTGTCAACATGCCACTACCAAAAGGGGCGCTTGGAAGATTGGCAACAGACGACAAGCAGATGAGTAAAATAGGGACAATAATAGGTAAAAATGCCATCGTTGCTGAAGGCAGCTGACTATAGTCATCGCGCGTTTTCATGCCATCAGGCATTACCGCTGCAGGCGCGTCTGCGGCATCTATGTTGTCAGGCGTGGCATTAAGAAAACGGTTCGACCACCACCAGCCTGCCAATACGGCAACTGCTGTCACAACCACACCAACCATAATAACCAAGCCTAGATTTGACTCCAGTCCTAAGTTTCCTGCGGCAGCAATCGGACCAGGTGTTGGTGGTACAAAGGTGTGGGTTGCATATAGACCTGTTGCCAATGCGATACTCATCGCCACGCTCGATACCTTTAAGCGCTCGGCCAAAGACTCTTTTAAAGAGTTCAAAATAATGTAGCCTGAGTCACAAAAGACAGGGACTGATACCACAGCACCAACGATAGACATGGTTAAAGTAGGGAAGCGTGGCCCCAATACTTTGATCACAAACTCTGCCATCACAATGGCAGCACCGGTTTTTTCAAGAATTAAACCGATAATAGTACCGAATACAATGACCAGACCAATGTAACCTAAGATACCACCAAAGCCATCGGAGATCGTCTTAGCGACAGTGTTAAGCGGTACTTGGTAAAAAAGTGCGACCAAAAAAGCTGACAATATTAACACTAAAAAAGGATGCCACTTTAATTTTGCCGTGGCGAAAATAATAAAAAGAATGGTCAGCACCAGCCAAAATACGATCATTACAGCCTCTATATAGTTGATATCTTTGTGAATTATCCATGCAGCTGTCACTGAGCTGGGCATCAATAGCGATATGTGTTTTTAAAGGGGCATATTCTATCTTAAATACGCGCTCCTAGGAAATCTATTCAACGCAGATATGACGTTGTTAATGGTAAAAATTTCGTATTCTGCTAATATTGGTTTTTTATTTTATATGTCACAACATCAGGATGCTTGCTTTGACCACATTCACCGCGCCTACGATAGCCAGTATAGAAAACAAGGTACTTCGACAGCAACTCCAGCAGATTATAGATCTGAAAACTAAGCCACTTGGTGCACTAGGACGATTAGAGACATTGGCATTGCAATTGGGTATGATTCAAGGCACCACCAAGCCGCAGATTGAGCAACCACAAATTCGAGTATTTGCAGCCGACCATGGTTTAACCAAGCACGGTACATCCGCTTATCCGAGTGCTGTGACTGCACAAATGGTATATAACTTTTTGCAAGGTGGGGCCGCGATTAATGTATTGGCACGTCAACATAATATCGAGTTAAAGGTAGTTGATGCGGGCGTGGATACAGATTTTGAGCCACATCCACAATTGCTGAATCATAAAATCCGTCATGGTAGTCGTGATGCCCTCGTAGAACCTGCCATGACAGAAGAGGAGTGCTTGGCAGCGTTAGAACGCGGTATGACAGTGGTTAAAGAGTTACCTGGTAACTTACTGATTGTAGGAGAGATGGGTATTGGTAATACCTCAGCCGCCAGTTTGTTATTAGCAAGGTTAGGCAATGTACCAATTGCTGATTGTATTGGTCGTGGCACGGGGCTGAATGATAAAGGATTACAGCATAAGACAGAGATTTTAAAACAAGTGTTAACACAACATAAAGACGTAAAAGAGCCTTTATCCGCACTTGCTGCCTTAGGTGGTTTGGAAGTTGCTATGATGGCAGGAGCGTTGATTAAAGCAGCTAGCGAGCGCCGTATTCTCCTAATCGATGGTTTTATCGCCAGTAGCGCTTTACTGGTGGCTGAGCGCTTAGCGCCTGGTGTCATACAATATGCTATATTCGCCCATCATTCAGTTGAGCCAGGTCATATACATTTGTTAAAGTTATTGAATGCGCAACCATTACTTGATATGGGTATGCGCTTAGGAGAAGGAAGCGGTGCAGCGCTTGCCTATCCGCTACTTCAATCAGCTTGTGCCATTATTAATGAGATGGCGAGTTTTAGTGAAGCAGGTATTAGTGAGCAAAACAGCTGATGCTATCACCATTAAAAAATCCAAAGCCGTCTTCATCTAGACCTACTGTCATACAATTTATAAAGTATGAATACCGACTGTTGCTAGTTGCTATACAGTTTTTGACGCGATTGCCAGTACCGCCATTTATTCATTACAATCCGCAATGGTTGCATCAGAGCAGTCGTCATTTTCCGGCTGTAGGATTACTGGTTGGATTGCTTTGTGCAGGTGTGTTTTGGCTCGGCAGCATTTTATTTACACCGCTGGTGGCTGCGGTAATAAGCACAGTGTTTAGTATTAGACTTACTGGTGCTTTTCATGAAGACGGTTTGGCTGACAGTTGTGATGGTTTGGGCGGCGGTCTGACACGCGAGCGCACACTAACCATTATGAAAGACTCGCGCTTAGGGACTTACGGTGTTCTGGGCTTGGTGTCAGCACTGCTGTTAAAAGTTACCTTATTGGCATCTATGCCACTGTCAGTTGCCATTATTGCCCTCATTATCGGTCATACGGCTTCGCGCTTGCTATGCATCAGCTTACTCGCTTTATTGCCCTATGGTGGTGAGATTGAACATGCCAAAGCCAAACCGATGGCACAACAATTAACACCATTACAAGGAGTGCTCAGTAGTGGTTGGTTGATATTAGCTGGCGTATTAGTCACTATCATCTTTCCTAATACGATGCATCAAATTGGTCTTGGTCAATGGCTGCTGACATTATTATTGGCTCTGATTGCAACAGATTATATGCGACGATTGCTGCGTAGACGATTAGAAGGCTATACAGGTGATGGATTAGGCGCGACGCAACAAGTGAGCGAAGTGGCAATCTATATAGGGCTGGCAGTATCTATGCCATTTATCTAATACTCAAACTCATTAAAATAACCGTTTATGATTATGTATATTTGGCGTCATCCTAAACCCATCGAGGCAAAAGGTTTGTGCATTGGACAGACAGACATAGCGGTAGATGTGCGTAAAATAAAACGTCTTGCGAACAAAATTGAGCGTTTTGTTCGTTTACATCAATTGCCCAAAGTCATTTTAGTAAGTCCATTAAGGCGCTCTTTAGCTGTGGGACAGATATTGGAGGAGCGTGGTTTCCAGTATTACATTGTACCGGAGCTTGCTGAGATTGATTTTGGTATTTGGGAAGGTCGCTCTTGGGAGGAGATTGCTAAGCAAGACATTGATGACTGGTGCAATGATTTTGCACATTTTGCCCCTACTGGTGGTGAAAGCTTGTATCAACTGTTTATAAGGATCGAGCGTTGGATGAATATCATGACTATTGAGAAAGGTATTAACGATGCTAGCGTACCGATAATGGCTGTAGGGCATGCAGGCTGGATTAACGCAGCAAAAATGATTGCTGAAGGTAAGAGTGTGCCAACTACAGCCAATAAGTGGCCGTGTCCTGTAGATTATCTAGAACGTAGCCAATTGGATTTTTGACCAAAAAAATAGCCAATTATCATGACCATTCATTTCAAAAATAAGACGTACTAATATTTAGCATGGAGCATACTACTACTAATCATTATCTACCAGTTAAGCAATTTTATCGAACCAGGCTTTGCTGTTTTTGGCGGTAATAGAATCAAAGCTCACATAGATACCTTGATCATCCAAAGTGGCGTACCAATGATCTTCATTATTGCCAGTTAATAGCTGGAAGTATTTATTATTCACAATTCTACCGACTGTGTAAATCTCACCTTCTGAGTAAAAATCATTACCCCGTATACATAATAATTTATCATCAGTGTTTATCATATTAGTACACCTTGTCAGTAATTAAGAGGCACGTAGAATATCAACTTACTAAGTAACCTTATAGATGACTTTATATACATAATCTTATTATTAAGTATAAGTTTTTTAACAGATTTATTGCAAGTGGTTGTTAGGATGCAGTAAAAAGAAAAGAACGATGTATGGGTAAACTTGCGTAGAGTCTATGGTGCCTCATACAGTCAAAACTGTCGTTGCTCAATATATTTATCTCACTAACGTAGTGGCACTCTGCCAAAATACAAATATAAAAAAACCAGTGACTTAACGCCACTGGTTTTCGTGTAAACTGAACTTAGATATTCGAAAGATTACTCTTCAGAATAGTCTTCGCTCTCGTCTGCAGCTTCTTCTTGCTCTTCGTCATTACCATCTTCAGATAGGATAGTAACTAAGATGCTAGCAGTAACGTCGTGATGTAGCTGAATATCAACATTGTATTCGCCAACTTGACGTAAAGTGCCTTCAGGAAGCTTGATTTCAGCACGGTCTACTTCTAGACCTGAGTTAGTCAATGCTTCAGCGATATCGCGAGTACCGATAGAGCCGAATAGCTTGCCTTCATCACCTGATTTAGCACGCATGATAACATTAACGTCAGTTAACGCATCAGCACGTTCTTGAGCAACCGCTACTTCTTTTGCTTCTTCAGCTTCAAGTTCAGCACGACGTGCTTCGAACTTTTCAATGTTAGCTTTAGTAGCAGGTAGTGCTTTGCCCTGAGGGATAAGAAAGTTACGTCCGTAACCTGGTTTTACATCGACAGTCTCACCGAGTTTACCAAGGTTGACGATACGCTGTAACAAAATAATTTGCATGAGTCATTCCTAGTTAACGGTTAACCTTGATGGTTATCAGTGTATGGAAGTAGCGAAAGATAGCGAGCTTGCTTGATAGCAGTAGCCAACTGACGCTGATATTTAGTAGATGTACCGGTAATGCGGCTTGGTACGATTTTACCATTATCACTGATGTACTGTTTTAGCAATTCAACATCTTTATAATCGATGTGAGTGATGCCTTCAGCAGTGAAACGGCAGAATTTGCGACGGCGATAGAAACGTGCCATGAGTATTCTCCTTTAATTAGTCTTCACTGTTGTCGTTGTCGTCATGATCGTTTTCACGATTGTCTGGACGACGAGTAGTTGCTTTGCGTGCGCGTTTTTCATCGGCATTCTTGGCTAACTGCGACTCTTCAGTGACAGCTTCGTCACGGCGCATAACTAGACTACGAATGATCGCGTCGTTATAACGGAATAATTCTTCAAGTTCAGCCAAAGTTTCACCGTCAGTTTCAATGTTGAAAAGAACGTAATGAGCTTTGTGAATCTTGTTGATTGGATAAGCCAGTTGACGACGGCCCCAATCTTCTAAACGATGGATAACACCGTTGTTGTCTTGAACTAACTTGATGTAACGCTCAACCATGCCAACCACTTGGTCGCTTTGGTCTGGGTGTACAAGTAACACCAGTTCGTAATGTCGCATTATGACTCCTTACGGATTAGTAGCTATTAACCCTATGTTAATAGCAAGGAGATTTATAAAGTAAGCCTGACTCTTAGCCAATACGGTAAGGAATAAGCTTAGTTTATAAAGCGCCGTATTATAACAGTACTTCAGCATTAACACAAAGGTTAATCGCTTAGCACTAAAAATAAGCTATAAAAATGACTCTTTTTCTACCAACAAAAAAGCAACGGTAAGACGTTGCTTTTTTATCTAACTAATAAAATCGGTAGTTGAGCTTGAATCAAAAACCACTGACTCAAAAATTAGCTATTTGATCTTAGGTTCTTTTACCAATTGACTACTATCTGCTTTTACCACCAATGTTTTGGCAAGTTTGTCGTGCCAACCAATGTTTTCAGGGCTTTTCGCTGCCATATAATAGTGGATAGCAACAATGACAAAACCTAAGAAGCTGGTGAATGAAAACAACAGATTATAGATAATAAACAAAAACAGCGTGCGCATACCTACCAGTTTGGTAAATGATGGCAAACGATGCGTGGTTTGATCCACCACACGAATACCCGTCAGCAATTTACCAAGTGACTGACCACGTAGCGTGATAAAGATCAATTGTAAGGCAAATAATCCAAAAACCATGACTTGTGACATCATCAATGTGCTGCTAGGAAGACTTTCCATCAACGTCATTGAATATTGATAAGCAACATCCATGTTTTGAATATTTTGGAATTTACTATAATCCACATCCATCTTAGTCAAAGCCAAGACAAGTGGAATAATGGCCAATATATACAGTAGACCATTAATGGCCGTCGCTAATATACGCGACATAATAGGCGCAAGCACAAGGTCACCGACGACTTTGTCTTTGCTAGATTTGTTAAGGGCAGACTTATTCAAAGACACATTATGATGCGGTGTTTGATGACGGTTGGCTGTCATGTCCATCTTTGCATTTTTGCTTGAGTCTTTTGAACGTTCAGGCTTGCCATATAATCTGTCTAACGATACGGACTTATCACCTTGAGCATTATTGGCATTGTTTTCAGGAAAGATGGTGACGTTATTGACAATAGAATCGTTAACATCTGAAGTAGGGACATTATTGATTCTATAAACAGTTTGATTGTTGGTTAAGTTACCAACACGTTGCCATTGATCTAAGCCTTCATGCCATATCAAGTCATCCAGTAATACTTCACCAGATGCCAACATGATATTGAGCTGCTCCAACGTGTATGGGCCAGCTTGTACGTTATTTCGAGCAAGGAAAATCTGCATAATTGCCTGCATAGTTAGTCATATCTAAGTCATTATATTAGGGTCTATCTGAAAAAATCAAATAGACCCTAGATGCTATATCTTTAATGACTGTGTGAATTACCGTAGTAATTTAACATAGTAACTTAATGTTGTGACTTAACGTGATGGCTTATTTTGCTTCTTCACCCGCTAAGAAGAACCAAGTATCAAGTACTGAGTCTGGGTTCAATGACACAGAGCTAATACCTTGCTCCATGAGCCAGAATGCTAGATCTGGATGGTCTGATGGGCCTTGACCACAGATACCAACGTATTTGTTTTGCTTACGACAGGCGTCGATTGCCATAGTTAACAATTTCTTAACAGCAGGGTCACGCTCATCAAATAGATGTGAGACGATACCTGAGTCACGATCGAGACCTAATGTTAGCTGAGTCAAATCGTTAGAGCCGATTGAGAAACCATCAAAGTATTCTAGGAATTCTTCTGCCAGTAGCGCGTTGGTCGGTAGTTCACACATCATGATGACGCGTAGACCATTCTCACCACGTTTTAGACCGTTTTTCTCAAGCAGTTCAATGACTTGTGCCGCTTCGCCCGTGGTACGAACGAATGGAATCATAATCTCAACGTTGGTCAAGCCCATCTCGTCACGTACACGCTTTAGCGCTTTACACTCAAGCTCAAAGCAATCACGGAAGTTGTCAGACACATAGCGACTAGCACCGCGGAAACCAAGCATTGGGTTCTCTTCTGATGGCTCGTATAACTTACCACCAAGCAGGTTAGCATATTCGTTTGATTTAAAATCTGACATACGAACGATAACTGGTTGATCCATGAAAGCAACGGCTAGGGTTGAAATACCTTCAACCAATTTATCAACATAGAAGTCAACAGGTGAGGCATAACCTGCAATACGCTCTTGGATTGCTTGTGAGATTTCACGTGGCAAGCTGTTCATGTTTAGTAGTGCTTTTGGATGCACACCAATCATACGGTTGATGATGAATTCAAGACGCGCAAGACCAATACCTTCGTTTGGCATTTGGGTGAATGAGAAGGCGCGATCTGGGTTACCGACGTTCATCATTACTTTGAATGCAAGCTCTGGCATAGACTCGACAGAGTTGGTCTGGACTTCAAAATCAATCTGACTCTCGTAAATGAATCCTGTGTCACCTTCGGCACAAGAAGCAGTCACGTCTTGACCATCGACTAATAATTCAGTGGCATTACCACAACCAACGATGGCTGGTACACCAAGCTCGCGTGCAATAATAGCAGCGTGACACGTACGACCACCACGGTTGGTGATGATGGCAGAAGCACGCTTCATGACCGGCTCCCAATCAGGATCAGTCATATCTGATACCAATACATCGCCTTCTTCTACTTTGTCCATCTCGTTTAGGTTGGTCACGATACGGACTTTACCTGAACCAATACGTTGACCGATTGAACGACCTTCACACAATATTTTGGCATTACTCGTATCAATGATGTAACGTTCCATAACGTTGCTGTCTTGACGACTCTTAACAGTTTCAGGACGCGCCTGAACGATAAAGATCTCGTTAGTGTCACCGTCTTTTGCCCACTCGATATCCATCGCTTGACCATAATGCTTTTCGATGGTCATGGCTTGCTTGGCAAGTGAGGTTAGCTCTTCTGTAGACAATGAGAACTGCATACGATCTTGTTTTTCAACATCAACGGTTTTGACTGATTTTGCCGTACTGCCTTCATCACCGTAGATCATTTTCTTGTGCTTGCTACCAAGGTTACGGCGAATAACCGCAGGCTTACCATTTTCTAGCAAGCGTTTTGAGATGTAGAATTCGTCTGGGTTTACCGCACCCTGTACAACCATTTCGCCAAGACCATAGCTTGATGTGATAAACACCACTTGATCAAAGCCACTTTCTGTATCTAGCGTGAACATAACGCCAGCTGCGCCAGTCTCTGAACGTACCATACGCTGTACGGCAGCAGATAAAGCAACGCCCTCGTGCTCAAAACCTTTGTGTACACGGTAAGAGATAGCACGGTCATTATAAAGAGAAGCGAATACTTCTTTAATAGCAATAAGGATATTATCGATGCCGCGAATGTTTAGGAAAGTTTCTTGCTGACCAGCAAATGACGCATCTGGCAAATCTTCAGCAGTGGCAGAAGAGCGTACCGCAACCGCGATGTCTTCGCCGCCACTCATGGTTTCAAATGCTAGGCGAACTTCTTGCTCAAGATCTTTTGGCAGCTCTTGCTCAATAATCCACGTACGGATTTTTTTACCAGTAGCAGCAAGTTTGTTGACATCATTGACGTCTAATGTTTTTAGCTCACCATTGATTTTGTCCAGCAAGCCTGTTTCTGTCAAAAAACGATTAAACGCATTTGAAGTTGTGGCAAAACCGCCTGGAACACTGACACCCAAATCAGAAAGATGGCTAATCATCTCGCCAAGTGAGGCATTCTTACCACCGACCACTTCAATGTCGTCTTTTCCTAGCTGATCAAGATTGATTACAAGTGCTGTAGATTGAGCTGCCATGATAACTCCAGAAAATAAGGTTATTTAGTAAAGATTATAATGGTGGATTATACCGCTATATTCTGAGAATTTCGAGGGGGTAAATTAAAAAACTTGTTAAAAAAATACAAATTGTCAGGTTTACTACATAATTTCTGATGTCGCTCCGAGCTTTTGTTAATAATTGGGCTAAAAACTTTTAGCAAAAAATGAGGTAGTATCTGCCTTCAAAGACTGGAAGTGATGTTGGTTTCTAAGTGAACGCCTGTAACATTGATTTCTATTAGTTCTTTAATATGCGTATAATGGAGAGCATAAATAGTAGAGGCTTATCATTATATAGGTGTTCAATTTCAGCACTTAATACTCGGTGTCAAAATATCAAGTACCAAAACATTAAGTACCGAATTACATGCTATATCAGAGCAGTCAAAGACAGATGAGAATCAAGCGCTACATGAAGGTTACTATTGTGTTATCAATCGAGGTGCCAACGTTATGTACTCAAGCAATCCTGCTGAACAAGTGAAACCCACTATTCAAAATCGAAATGCGCTAAATTTAGACAGCTCACAAGCCGTTAGAACGGCATTTTTTATCTCAGATGGTACAGCGATTACTGCTGAGACGCTGGGACGTGCTATTTTGAGTCAATTTGCCTCGGTACCTTTTGAGACGCGAGTATTGCCTTACGTAGATAGCTTAGAGCGCGCTGATGATGCGGTTGAACAAATCAATATGGCCTATCAACGAGATGGTTTGTTACCATTAGTGTTTGATACGATTGTAAATCCTGAGATACGTGAAAAAATCAACGCCGCCGAAAGCTGTAATCTGGACATGTATGAAGGGCTAATTGGACGCGTTGCTGAAGAAACAGGGGTAGAGCCAGATGGACATTCAGGTCATGCCCATGACGATGTGGACTCTGAGACTTATAAAGAACGCATTGATGCGGTTCACTTTGCCTTAGACAATGACGATGGCGCACGTACTCGTCATTATAATGCCGCTGACATTATTCTGATTGGGGTATCACGTTCAGGCAAAACACCAACGTCACTATACCTAGCTTTACAGTTTGGTATTCGCGCTGCTAACTATCCTTTGACTGAGGACGACCTGTATGACAATCAATTACCAAAAGCCTTACGTGATCACAAAGACAAGCTATTCGGCCTACTAATCGATACTGACCGTTTAGTAAAAATCCGCCAAGAACGCCGTGCGGGTAGTCGTTATTCTAGCTATCAACAATGCCAGCAAGAGCAGCGTGCGATACAAGGCATCTATATTACTCATGGTATCCCAAGCTTAGATGTGTCTGAGATGTCTGTGGAAGAGATTGCCACCCGTATTTTGCAGATGACTGGTCTTAAACGCCGCATTGGCTGATGCCATAGGTATTATAAAAATAAGCGCTAAAAAATTATTAGTATACGCCATTCACTATAATGTCATTATCATACAGAGAATATTATGATCTCATCCTATAAATCGAGTAAAACGCCTTTATTATTGACCAGTTTACTGAGTGTGGCGACCTTGCTAAGTGCCTGTCAAACATCACCATTCTCACGTGAGCCAGTTCCTGAGCCGCGTTATATCCCAACCATCGTCTTGGGCGAAGCACAAACGCTAACCATTATGCCAAACCGAGTTGCCTGCGCCTCAGCCTTACCCATGCAATGCTTACTCGCCAAATCAAATAAAGATGGCAGCGTGTTTCAGATTCCTTATGACTGGGTTGATGACTTCAAACCAACCCTTGGCACAGAGTATGTGATCAGTGCCCGCCCACAGATTGATCAAGCCAAACAAAGCCCGACGGGGTATTGGACATTGCAAAATATAGTGTCACAACGTATGGTGACCATGCCTTAGCACTTGAGCTTGATACAGTATTTGAGCTTGGTACGATGAGCTTGACTCAACCAAGTATTGATTTACTCATGGTCTAACCACCACATAAATAAGTAAATATGAAGAGGACATGATGGTAAGTAAAAAAGCAAACGACGCGACCAATGAAGTTGGCGAAGATACTCAGACTGAAGTCTCAAACAAAGAAAGCAACCTTACTCCTGATTCTGAACATACAAAAGGTAAAGATAAAAAACAAAAGATTGAGCAAACCCACGAGCAAGTGACGGATGATATCATGCACCATCCGCATCTTGTGAACCCACTCGATGACACGCGTATTGATATCAAATCTGGTTTTGCCAAAGATTTGAATCGCATAAAAGGCGATGATCATGAGTATGAATACGATGTGGTCATTTTAGGAGCTGGGCCAGCTGGTGAAGCGGCTGCCATGAAGCTGACAAAATCAGGCAAAAAAGTGGTGGTTGTAGACCCGCGTGACCAAGTAGGTGGCAACTCTACTCATGTAGGCACCATTCCAAGTAAAGCCTTACGTCAATCGGTATTCAACTTAATTAACTTTCGCCGTGACCCTATGTTTACTAAGGCGATGGAGTACAAGCAGGTACCTTTAAATAGCGTACTGGCTAATGCTCGTCAAGTCATACGTCGTCAGGTAAATACGCACACACGGTTTTATGAGCGTAACCGCATTGAGGTGATTCAAGGTTGGGCAAGTTTTGTTGACACCCATACGTTGCGCATCGAAATTGATGACAATATGTTTGAGACCATTACCTTTAATAAAGCCATCGTGACTGTTGGTAGCCGTCCATATCGTCCAGACATTCTAGATTTTAATCATCCACGGGTTTTTGACTCTGATAAAATTTTACAAATGGATTATATCGTCAAAAAAATCATTATCTATGGCGCAGGTGTTATTGGCTGTGAGTACGCCTCTATCTTTACCGGTCTTGGCTATAAAGTTGATTTGATTAATAACCAAGATCAATTACTCAGCTATTTGGATAGCGAAATTAGTGATGCTATCGCACATGATTTTAGACAGTTCGGTGTGCTTATTCGTAGTAATGAAGAAATTGACCATTTAGAAACGCACGATGACTGTGTCATTTTACACTTAAAAAGTGGTAAAAAAATCAAATCTGATGCCATTCTATGGTCAAACGGACGTTCGGGTAATACAGAGGGTCTGAATTTGGAAGCTATTGGTCTCAAAGCCAACAGTCGCGGCCAATTAAAAGTTGACGATACCTATTGTACCGAAGTCAAAAACATCTATGCAGCTGGTGATGTCATCGGTTGGCCATCGCTGGCTTCTGCGGCTTATGACCAAGGCCGCTGTGCGGCAGCCTTTATGGTTGGTGATAGTGATGCTGAACCAGTATCTAGTGTCCCAACAGGGATTTATACGATTCCTGAAGTCTCATGTATTGGTAAAACAGAACAAGAGCTGACGGATGAAAAAGTGCCTTATGAAGTAGGACAGGCCTTCTTTAAGCACTTAGCACGCGCACAAATCATCGGGGAGCGTAGTGGGGTACTCAAGATATTGTTCCACCGTGAGACGTTAGAGATTCTTGGTATTCATTGCTATGGCAACCATGCTTCAGAAATTATCCATATCGGTCAAGCTGTTATGAAGTGTAAGAGCAATAACACGCTTGAGTACTTTGTAAATACTACCTTTAACTATCCAACGATGGCAGAAGCCTATCGCGTTGCAGCATTGAATGGTTTGAATCGAATCTTTTAATGTGTCGTTATTGATCGTAAGGTCTTGCAAATAGTACAAATAAAAAAGCGTCTACCGAACAAGGAGGCGCTTTTTTTTTCATCTCTGTATTAATAAAAACATTAATTAAAAGGCAGCTTCACTGTTTATAAAGGGTAGAATAGGTTATAGCAGAGCTTTACGCTGCTGTACGCAGTCGTACCAACGTATCAGCATCAGCAACATAAAATAAAGTACCCACAGTCCTGCCAATGCATAGAATCCCAGTGCAACTTGAGAGAGACTGGCGCCCATTTGGTTCAGCTGGACAGAAGTATTGATGGCAGGCGTGGTCGGTATGAGCCAACGAATGATTTGTAAAAACTCTGGAAGTTGATAGGCAGGCCAAGGGTAGCCGCTGACAAAGAACATCGGTAGTGAGCTAAAAATCAAAAGCTGCATACTGCGCTCACGTTGACGGAACCACAGTCCAAGCACACAGCCAAGCGTCGCCACTGTAGGACAAAATAGTAGTAAAAATAGCAGGCTACCGATCATATTCTGTCCGCGCGCATAATGATGTAGCTCAAAGGCCCAGCCATAATAAAAGCAGCCAGTCATAAAACCAAACGTACTTAGAGCTGCAATACGACCAAGCCAGCCCCTTACACTGGCTCTATGACGTCGCTGTTCATACCATGTACCGACCAGCATAGCGGTTGACATCAAAAGCGTCTGTTGCAAAATAAGAATAGACACTGCTGGCACAACGTAAGCGCCATAACCTTCAGTTTGATTGTATAAAGGGATAATTTTTAATGGTACCGCTTGGGTATTAGCGGCTGCAGTTGCGAGATAAGCGCCTTGAGCCACATTTTTTTTGATTTCAATGCCAGCAGACACCGTGCTAACGGCTTTTAAAAATCCAGTTTGTACGTTTTTATTCAATAAAAAGTAACCACCATTACCCAGAACACTGACACTGGCTTCTTTTCCGGACATTACCTGCTGCTCAAGTCCACTGGGAATCACCATATAGCCAGCAATGTCATCTGACCACATAGCCGCTTTGGCTTCTTGTTCACTAAGAAAACGCTGTGTATCTAGTTGCGGGCTTGCGCTTGCATAACGAACGATGGTTCGCGATAAGTTGCTGTTGTCGTTATCAACGATACCCACAGGCACATGATTAACCACCTCTGTTGAATAAGGCCAAGGATAAAAGAATCCATAAATAATTGGCGCAATCATGAGTAATAGAAGCACCCCCTTATCAGAAAATACGTCTTTAAGCGTCTGTAAAAAACTGCCTAAAAAATGTTGTGAGGAGTATTCGCTGGAATCATCTGCCGTGGTAGATGAGTGGTTTTTCGATGTTAATGACATTAGCGTGCTCCCCAACGCTCAGGATGCGCAAGCGCACGTTTGGTCAGTAGCGCAGTTAAAACCATAGCAATTCCTGTTGCAAGGGTCAGGCCATAAACAATCGGTAGCGACACGGCTACAGGCGCCTGCATCTGTAATTGCGCAATGTGCAACTTTAAATAATGAGTGAGTGGCAATGCATCTGACCAATGTTTGGCACTGTCACTAATGGCAATATAAGGAAAAGTCACCCCAGCAAAAGCGTATGAAGGTGCTGAGATAAAGGCAGTAGAAGACAATCCCATACGCAATGAGAATGCACCCAAGGTAAAGATAGCGCCCAGCCAAAAAGACAGCATCATCAGCAGTATCAGACCGATGTAGGTGGTAACAATTGAGCCAATGGCGACCGATGTTTGAGGTGTGGCGAGCCATAATGCCAGCATTGCCCAAACACTATACGCCACTGTAGGCCAGAAATATTTGCCCAACAACCCAAATAATATGACCAAAATGCTGGCTGGTTCATCGACTTTATGACCTGACTGATGCTTATTGATAAAACCATACCAATGACCAAGGTTTTTATCGCGTAACTCACGACCAATCGTGGTTGCACCAATAACCATCGCCAAAATATGTAATAAAGCAGGGATAACGGTTGATGCCAAAAACTGTTGATAATTGGTGGCGGCGTTAAACAAGCTGACACGCTGTATTTTAATAGGCGAGTAGGCAATGGCTGCTTGTGCTGGTGACATGCCTTTTTTGACCAAACGCTGTATCTCAACCCCTGCTGATAACGTACCAGCAACCGCCTGAACACTGGTCTGAATAATGCCTGAATGCGTGCCATACTGCGCATTGACTCGCAATACTAGCGGAGCTGACTTACCAGACAAAATATTGCGAGAAAAGTTCTCAGGAATAACCACGATGGCATACACATCGCGCTGTAAGATTGCCGCCTGTGCCTCAGTATCTGAGTAATAAAGCTGTCTTACGGTCAAAGTAGGACTGGCTTCCAAATAACGTACAGCAGTATTGGCAACAGGGCCATTGTCTTGATCCATCACGCCAATGGGCAAGTCTGTAATCTGAGTCTGTGAGAATATCCACCAGATCATAAGTACGGTTATTAGCGGTAGCCAAACCACCATACTAAGATCCCATAGGTTTTTGGTTAAAAACCGCCGTTCATAGGCAGCGCTGCGTATAAAAGCCCCACTCAGCTTAGTTAAACTCATGACTTACTCTTGGGTCTGACGAACAGTAGTAGGATCAATACGTACAACAACGCTCATACCTGAACGTATACGGGCGTCAGGCGTGCTCGGACGTGCTTTCACTTCAAACGTACGCACATCAAAGCCATCATCATTATTGGTTGGGCGCCAAGTGGCAAAGTCAGATAACGTCGAAGTGGCATAAACCGTAAACTGCTTGGTATAAGGCTTATTGGTTGATGATAGTGCTGGAATCGTACCGTTAAATTGCTGACCAATCGCAAACTGATTCAAATGCGCTTCGGTGACGTTGAGTACTACCCACTGATTGTTGGTATTAACGAGCGTTAAGATCGGTACGCCTTGCCCAATAACTTCACCTGCATTGACAATAATATTATCGACGATACCAGAAATGGGGCTTTTCAGATTCGCCTCTTCTTTTGCGACTAAAGCTTCGTCTAGTTGAGCATCGACTTGGGCGACTTGCGCGCTAGCAGCAGACTTGTCTTCACTGCGTGTGCCTTCCATCGCCAAGTCGTATTGTAAGCGCGACGCTTCGGTCTGGTCTTGAGTGGCCAAATATTGTGCATAGGCTTCGTCGCGTTTTTGCCGCGCCATGAGCCCTTCTTCATACAGGCGATTGACACGCTGATACGTATTTTCTGCCAAATCAGAAGCAGCTTTATTGGCCTGCCATGCTGCTTTTGCTTGAGCGATTTCTTGTGGACGCGCACCGTTTTCTGCTTTATCTAACTGACTTTGTGCCATCTGTTTGCCAGCGCGTGCTTGGTTGATTTTGGCATTAATCTCAGGTGAGTCCATTTCAATCAGCTGCTGACCCACCGTCACAGTATCGCCCTCTGTCACTAATATTTGAGCAATACGTCCAGATACTTTTGCTGCAATGGAGGTTTGCTGCATTTGCATCTGACCTTGTAAGGTGACAATTTCAGGCTTGCTGTGCTGATTGCTCTTATACAAACCGTAAGCAATGACGCCCACTACTATCAAAAACACTAAAGCGAGAATGCCTTTTTTTATCAAGGCAGCTCTTTTGGGTTTGGCGTCACTACGATTATAGGCGAGTGTGGGCTGATCGGCTTTAGCTTCATGCACATCTTCTGTCGAATCCATAGAAGCCTGCTCATTTTGAAAGGTCACTGACTCGGTCGAATCAGTTGGTTTGCGTGAGTTGTCTGATTCGTGTGGTAATTCAGTCATGACAGAAGGGTTCCTAAAGCGACAAGGTTGAGAGTAAAGGTTTTATAATTAATACACACGAATGGCATAAGGTTTGCCGTTTTCTATGACTTGAGAGTTAAAAATAGCACCAAAGGCGATGATAAATGCTGAGTAATAAAGCCATAGCATAATGACCACAGCCGCTGATAGGGCACCAAACTCAGCGCTATAGTTATTAAAGTTTTGCACATAAACCGAAAACAGCAGAGACAATACGATCCAAAGCACAGTCGCCAAAGCCGCTCCTGGCATCAACTGTTTTAGCACGATAGCGTCACGATTTGGGGCTAGGCGATATAAGCCTAAAAAGCTTAAGAAAATAATACAAGCCAATATCGGCCATCTGCTCCAAAGCGCAATGGTCTTAGCTACTTGAGGGAAGGGAAAATAGTCTGCCCCCAAAGGAATGATAGCGATAGAGGAGATGGCTATAATCAAGACTACTACTGCCCCGAAAGTTAAACCAACCGCTCGAATCGTACCCTGAATAAAACTGCGTTCTTGAGTGATATGAAAGGCAAGATTGATCAAAATAATCAAAGATTTTATGCCTTTTGAGCCTGCATAAAGGGCGAGAAAGCTCGATAATAAGAGACTAAAAGTTAGTGTGGACGTGGTGTTAGAGACCAACTCACTCAAGCGCATATTAAGAACGTCATAAACAGTATCTGGTATAAAGGCACGTAACAGTGAGATTTGTTCTTGCATCTCAGCGGGCGAAAACGCAAGACCATAAATCAGTACAAATACTGCCATGACTGGAAAAATAGACAAAAAGCCAAAATACCCGACACTCGCACAATGTGCCCAAATATTGGAGTTATTCGCAATACGCCATGTTTCTAATAAAGGGTGCAGTCCACTGGTCAAGTTGGAAGTTATTTTTTTCATAAGACAGTTATTCACAATAAGATTAATAATAGTAGGGTGATGAGTGGTTGTATGATAGTCAGTATAAGCGCTTATCTACGTACCCTACGATTTTTAATATAAAATCATCATTCAGTATACAAAGTCGGCAATTGAATGTCGGCGGCATTGAGATAAGTATTGAAAGCCAGCGGTGTGCCGCAGCTTTGCATCAGCGCCGCTAATGATTGTACATAACTGTTTGCTGCTTGTGCTTGTTCCGTACGTGCTTTGAGTGACTGCGTCTGTGCTTGCACGACGTCGATAGGTGTATTCACGCCTTCTTGGAGTCCCAATTGTCGTAGACGCAAGACCTCAGCGGCCAAATCAACATTACTTTGCAGTGCCTGATAACGTGATTGGGCATTGTTGACATCGTGCCAGTTCTTTTCGACCAATAACAACAGATTGTCACTGACTTCAATCTCGGACAAATCTGCTTGACGTATTTTGGCATTGCTGGATGCCAATGAAGCGGTTTTATCGAGTCCACCCCACAGTTTCCAGCTTGCAGAAACCCCAGCGACCCAGCTGGGATCTTTTTCAAATTGCCCATAACCATATAGTAAAACAGTGGGTTTATAACCTGTATCTGATAACGCATGTAATTGCTGAGCCTGTGCGCGTTTGGCAGCCACTTTTTGTAGACCTGGGTGATTATTAAGCGCCAAATCCTGAAAATAGGTAACGTCTGGCAAAGGTCGGCTGGAGACAAATAGTGGTGTTGAGGGTTTGATACGATAGTCAGTACGCAACAGACGCTGTAAAGCCATCATGGCAAGCCTTGCGTCATTGTTGGCACTAGCGGATTCACTTTGTGCATCCGCTAGTGCTGACTGTGCTTCTAAGCGATCAACGCGTGAGATAAACCCTTCTTCAAAAAGTCGCTGCGCCATATGGTCGGTCTTCTGCAATGTGTCATAAGCATCGTCACGTAAGTAGGCAGCAATAATGGCCAGCTGTGCCTTAAAATAACGCTCAATTAACGTGTTATACAGCTCGTTTTTATCTAACAAACTGTCTGCTCGCGCTTCTTGGGTTCGAGCATCAGATGCACCTGTTAACGCCGCAGTACGTCCAGCAGTATAAATTGGCCATACAACGCCAAGGCCTGCTCCTGTTGTTGAACCTGAGCGCTTTAATTCGTATGAATCAGGGATACGTTCACCGATTAACTCTCCAAAATTTGGCAAGTCAGGTAGCGTAGGAAGAGAAGGGGTAACACCGTCATTCACCTCATTGATAAGGCCACTTTTTAGCGTGGATAAATCAAGATCTGTATCCAAGTTATAAGCACTGGCTGATACTCGCGCAAACACCAAAGGGTTGTCTATGGTTTTAAGCGCGTCCGTTTGATACTCACTAGCGGCAATCGCTGCTTGATTGGCGGCAATTTTTGGTGAAACTTGCAATAGAATATTTTGAGCTTGTTCAAGGCTCAATAAGCTAGACACTTCTAATGGGTAGCTGTTATCAACGCTTTTATGAGTAATAGGATCGATAAGGGTGGTCAAGCCAGTCGGTGGTTCTACTGGATACGGCTTATTATTCGTAACGGTGGCTTTTTCATTTTGGACATTGCTTGGATCATCAGCGTCAATAATTTGGGTCACAGTGATTGGCATGACGTCATCTTGTTGCGCAAGATCAGTGTCTTGAGCTTGCGCGATGGCTGGAGTAGCCAAACCCATCAGCATAGTCGTTATCACAGCAGTAGACAGCATCGATAAGGCAAATTTCATAAGTCATGTAAGCCATTAATTAGAAAGCAAAATATTTTAAAATTGTGTAAAGCATGAATATTATCAAAAGCAAGGAGTGCTAAAGATCATCAATGAAAACCAGTATCAGAAACTAGAATTTTGTTACTCATGATAAAACGTACACTGTAGTGGCACAATGGTGACGGGTCAATGCTCAGTATTTGTCTATTTTGCGTTGAATGCACAATGGTTTTATGTTAGCTGTTTGAATTCAAAAAAGGCAACCACATCGCTTATTTAACCACAATAAAAGGTTTATCAAACAGTTAAGGGATAAGTTACAGAGGCGTTCATATTATTGTGTGTCGATTAAAGAGCTATTACGCGTTGCCGGTGCTGATGTATGTTATATTCCAAAAATCTGAATTATTTGTCTGACTACCACATATAACCGCTAAGAGCCTTCATGCTTGACTAACCATATTTTAATGACTGATCATGTGAAAGACTATAAATATGTGCAAGTAACAGATAAATGACTATAAAATATCAATGATAAATGACTGAGATAAGATAGGGTGTGAGTGATGTCAGGATATATTTTGGCTTTAGATCAAGGGACAACCTCAAGTCGGGCAATATTGTACGACGATCATGCGCGTCCAATCAAAATGGTACAGCAGCCAACGATCCTCAAAACGCCGCAGGCAGGATTTGTTGAACAAGATGCACAACAAATCTGGCAGACGCAAATTAGTTGCGCGCATGATGTTATCAATCAGGCAGGACTGCTTGCAACTGATGTCACCAGTATTGCGATTACCAATCAGCGCGAGTCTATCGTGGTTTGGGACAAAAAAACTGGTAAACCATTAGCGCCGGCAATTATTTGGCAAGACAGACGTACAGCAAGCTATTGCAAAAAGCTGACTACTAACACCTCTCATGATAGCCAAAGCGATATATCAAGCGATGTGCAACGTATAACAGGCCTGCGCTTGGATCCGTATTTTAGCGCCAGTAAGATTGCTTGGCTGTTAGAGCACAATCCTAAATGGCGGGCGCGCATTGACAACGACGAAATAGCTGTCGGTACGATAGACAGTTGGCTCATATATAAGCTAACAGGCGGTGAGCATGTCATTGATGTCACCAACGCTTCTCGCACTCTACTATATGACATCAATAAAATGGAGTGGTCAGAGGAGTTGTGTGCACGTTTTGCCATACCTATGAATTTGTTGCCCAAAGTTTTGCCATCTGATGGTGACTTCGGTAAAACTAAAAAAGGCCTCTTTGCCAAACAAATCCCTATACACGCAGTGTTGGGTGACCAGCATGCCGCACTTTTTGGACAAGGCTGCCTCGATGCTGGCATGGCAAAAAATACGTATGGTACAGGGTGTTTTTTGTTAATGAACATTGGGACAAAACCTAAGCTTAGTGAACATAAGCTATTGACTACCATTGCTTGGCAAAAAAAATCGGCATCGTTTCGCTCTGACAGTCTATCACTTGAGCAAATTGTAAAGTCAGGCCGACGCATGTTGCAACCGCCCAAAAAAGAAGTCACTTATGCGCTCGAAGGCAGTGTGTTTATGGCAGGGGCAATCGTCCAATGGCTGCGTGATAATCTGGGTATGATTCAAAAAAGTGATGAGATTGAGCAGTTGGCAAGGCAGGTCGATAGTAGTGAAGATGTGGTGTTATTACCAGCTTTTACGGGACTTGGTGCACCCTACTGGCGTTCAGATGTCAGTGCTAGCATTACTGGAATGAGTCGCGGTACGACCAAGGCGCATATCGCACGTGCAGCATTAGAAGCAGTCGCTTATCAAACTTACGACGTGCTGATAGCAATGCAAAAAGACAGTCCTCATCCACTTACTGAATTAAGAGTAGATGGTGGGGCCGCGAATAATGACTTGTTAATGCAGTTTCAAGCAGATTTGCTTAATGTACCAGTATTACGTCCAAAAGACACAGAGGTCACGGCTAAAGGTGTAGCGTTACTTGCTGGTCTAAAAACTGGCTTGTACGATGAAGCTACGATACAAGCTTCTTGGCAAGTTGATCGAATTTTTGAACCTCAGATGTCGAACGATATGCGTGAGCAACATCTAAGCAAATGGCAGCAAGCCATTGATAGAGCGTTGATTGTCTTATAAAAAATACTCTATCAATGAACGACTGTATACATGAAAACACAATAACTAGATAATGAGATATTACGTAAAGTGCTCTGCCACTCTACAAAATAGTTATAAAGATACAGGCTGTAACGCAAGACAATCGCAAGTAGGACATAGTTTACATAATCCGTCTATCTGTCTTCCCCTATAAGTTTCTATACTTTAGAAGAATTAAGTAAGACCACTAATTTATTATTTAAAAATAAGTTAGTAACCAATAAATACTAATATATAAAAACGAATTTAAGGAAGATATTATGAATAACGATGGCCGCATTACAGACCCTAATAACCGTGTAGTTGCTGATGATGATTACTTAGAAGTCGGTGATAGAGAACGAATTATTGATGACAATCAGCGTAGAGTAGCTGATGCTGATCCTATGTTAGACGGTAATAGAGGTGTCTTACATGACAATGACAATATGATAGACAATCATGACGCTATCGATCGTAGCGAAGTAAAACACATGTCTAAAGAGACAAAAAAAGACCTAAATGCTGATATCATCACAGGTGAACCAGGTTCTCATCCAGTGGGTACAGGTATTGGTGGCGTAGGCGGAGCAGCAGCAGGTGCAGCTATTGGTACGATGGCAGGTCCATTAGGTACTCTAATTGGCGGTGCTATCGGTGCTATCGTTGGTGGCGGTGCAGGACATGCAGCGGCAGAAGCCATTGATCCAACGCATGAAGAAGCTTACTGGCGCGCTGAGCATGCAAATGCAGATTATTATAAAGAAGGTTATGATTTTGATCGCGATTTACACCCAGCATACGCAGTAGGTTATGCTAACCGCGCCCGTTATCCTGCCGATGCTCGTTTTGAAGATCACGAAGCAGATTTAGAACGCTCATGGCATGAAGTAAAGGGTGAGTCTCGTATGGAATGGAATGAAGCCCGTAGAGCATCAGCTGATGCTTGGAACCGTATTTCCTAATATCATTACAGATTTGAAAAAGGATAGTATTTTTAGGCGCTTATCTGCTTTGCGTAATTGAATAACCTATTATATTACTCTCATATAACAAGAGTTAGTTTGATTGTAGAGTTGATTCTTTTACCAAACAAAACCAGTGAGATTTGTGCTAATTTAAAGCTTCCAAAGTAATCTTTGGAGGCTTTTTTGCTGCAAATAAATTAAACTCTACAATATAAGTTTTCAATAAATATAATAAGAGATCATTTAGGATGAGTAATATGGAAGATAGTGGTCAGAAACAGTTTTATATTGCGACAGCCAATTTACTCAATTTTTCCAATCCTGATCGTATTTATTATGAAAATGCGCCCGCCTATAGTCAGCGCCAATATCAGCATAAATTGCGCGGTATTACTGATCTACTAGCAAAGGCGCATGCCGATATTATTGCAGTACAAGAGGTATGGGACAGTCAGGCACTTGAAGAGCTGGCTGTATCTCTAGGGTTTGAGCCTAAGCATGTTGTAGCACCACTGGCGAGTAATGATAGTGCCAGTGCATATACTCAAGGTAGAGGGGCACAAAATACGCCTGCTGTTGGTATTATCAGCCGTTTCGAGCAATTAGAATGCAGTTTGCTAGAAGACATTTTGCCAAAAGCTGTGATTGATATACCTGACATTGGACTATATAAACGTTTTAATCGTCCGCCACTAATGTTACGTGTCAATGCATATGGTCAGCCAATAACGATTGTGACGACCCATTTAAAAAGTAAACGTGCTTTTTTCTTGCGTGATGAAAATGGTCATTTATTAGAAGATATGGATGATCCAAATATTCGAGTCCGTGCCAAACTTCGTAGTTTATGTATGCGTGCTGCAGAGGCAGCCTCTATTCGTATGTCTATTATAGAGCGCTTACACCATACTCGCGAGCCGCTAATCTTGTTAGGGGACATGAACGATGTCACTGGTAGCGTTACCACGCAGTTAATGGCTGAGACTGGCGAAGTTAACTATGATAAGAGTATGCGTGATGTTGCCTTATTTGATGCAGCTCGTATTCAGTCACGCTATGATTGGATGAGAGATGTGGCCTATACTCATATATATCAGGGTATGCCCGAAGTAATCGATCAATTGTTTGTATCAGAAGAGTTTTTGCCTGATAGCAAGTTTTCACTTGGTCAAGTGGAGCGAGTAGACTATTTTAATGACCATTTGAAGTGGGATTATGCAGATAGAGTCATTGATCATGGTATTATAAGGGCGAAAATCAAACTTAATGATTAGTTTTAATTGAACGATTAATTTTATTACAATTCATGGTCAGCTTGACTAAATTGTTGATCTGTACATTATTTTAACCCATTCATCTCCCTTGCTTGATAGTGTACAAGCGTTTATGATGCCTTTCCAATGAGTCTTATAGCGCTGATACTAGCATTATATTATTGACTGATAGGAAATATTTCTTCAATTAGGAGGAATATCTTCCAATGAAGACTACTTTTATAAATTAGGGTGTAATTTTAAGAGACTTACAATGAGCGAAAACAAAGACGAAAAAATTGAAGATGTGTTGGTAGATTCGGAACTGGCAAAAAAACTTGTTCCAAATAAATTTAAGTTTACCAGCCAGCAAGGCCGTGCACGTCGTCAAAAACTTTTGGCGGGTGCCAAGAAGTTAAGTGAAACACAAGCGATTAACGATATTACGTTGGCGGCTGTGTGTGAAGAGGCAGGTATTCCAAGAGCTTCTGCCTATCATTTCTTCCCTAATATCGAAGCAATCTTTTTAGCATTGCGTTTTTTGAATGCGATCGAGATATTAGAAATCGTAGAAACGGTTGATGTGGGTAATTATGACAGATGGCAGGGGTATTTAACGGCTCTGATTGACCAATGTGTGATGATCTTCCATAACGACAAGACCAAAGCCAAGCTTATTTATGATACCAATACACCTGATTTTGAAGGTGACAGTTTTGGTGAAGACATGGATCATCAAATCGTCGATTTGGTTTATAAGCGTTTGTCAGAGCGTTATGAGATGCCAAACTTTGAAGACGTGCAAGATACCCTGTTAATTGCCTATAGCATTGTGAATGCGATATTCACGTTGTCTTATCGTCGTCATCAGAGTATTACGGATGAATACATCCAAGAAGCGAATACAGCGTTCATTGCTTATTTACGTTGTTACTTGCCAGAGAAGTTACCGCGTAAAAATCGCTAAGACAGCTGGTTAAATACTATTGAGTAGCGATAAAAAAGCCGACATTAAATGTCGGCTTTTTTGTTATTGTTTTGAGGGTGTCAATATTTGTCCACGGCAGACGTCATCGCTGGCATCTAAAGGTGCATACTGCTTATAGTAATCGACGATTCGTTTTTCCAAAGCGACGTTAGTCTGAGAATCATGGACATTGATATAAGCTTCGCGTGCTTGCTCAAGCCAGCGATCTGCCATACGAAAATGTATACCGGACTCGCGCCAACCTCGCTCGCACTGATTGGTTGCAGCCCAGATCAATGCCACTTCACTGAATGCCATCTCACGTGGTGCTGACTCTATACCATCACTGTCTTTGAGCGCGCTTAGCGTTGCCCACAGATCAGGGCGCATTAGGGCAGAGGTCATCGGGATGTCCTGCTGTAACTGGATATTTTGCGCGGTGTCATTTTTCAGCGCTTGCAATATAGACTCTGCCATGCCTACCGCAACGAGGCCAGCAGGTGAGCGGCTATTCATACTGTCTTGATGAATCGCATAATTAAGCCATGCTTGTGCTTTGTATGCCAGATATTGCTGACGCGCTGTTTTGTCTTTTTGCTGATAGGGCTGTAGCTGCTTTATCATACAGTTAAGCACACGTTGCTGCTCACTTTGGTATTTATAAGAAGGGACTTGAGTCTCGATATCAGTGCGACAGTCACTAGTGCTTTTTGTATTAGCGGTTTGAACCTTATCAGTAGCGATGCTATCTGCCGCTGACGCAGGTGAGGCCACGCTCACAAGTAATAGTGCTGAGAGCGTAGCCTGTATTGGTCGGGTATAAGCAATGGTGTTAATGGCAGCTTTAAACATGATGCAAACCTTATATGAAGGTAATAAGTATTGGTATTTACCATTTTTAGCGCTGATTTTGTTGTCTCTGGTCTAGCAAATCAAAATACCACTACCGTCAGGGTGACATTGTTATCAGATAGGATTTAAGACAACATCAGCAACACTATAAGCTAGTGTCGCCGATTTGAGTAGAGTCACTATTTAGACGCTTATTTTTACGTGGGTCTTCACGCTTGAACAGGTTTTCATCAAACTTGAAGCGCAGTCTAAAGTAAGCACCTTCTTGAGTGCTGTCATCATAAGCAATGTCTTCGTCCTCAAAACCCATGAAATTGTAGCCAAGAGACAACCAAAGATTGGTCATCGGGCTATAGCCCACTTCAGCGCCAAGCATATAAGCCAAGTCATTTGCTTGATTGTTCCAGTATGTACCCGCTTGCAAACCAACATCCCAGCGCTCACTGATGTCATAAAGTCCACGACCATAAAGAGCATGAGCTGTGTTGTCACTAGTAATGTTGTCTGCCTCATATTCTGTATACTTACCTGCATAGCGACCAGACAAGGTTAGGGCACGCGTTGGATGATAGTTACCATTCCATGACCAAACGGTCGTGTCTTTTTGATAAGTGTCGTCACCCGTATTATTATCATCCAAGCGATACTCAAGCTTTGCAAGCATGTCTAGCTGATTGCTATCGTAATCACGATAAGCCGCGCCTAATTGGAAGCGATTGATTGTGCGATCGCCATCATTATAGTCAATGCGTGAATAGGTATCTTTGGCAAGTAAGGTAATCTCATCAGTATAACGATAAGCAATGCCGGCGCTACCAAGTAACGTGTCACTCGTTTCACCCCAACGTTTTTCGACACGACCTGAAGCTTTGTAATTTTGTTTGGCAAGGTATTCAACCCCAAAACCTGCCGCTGTTGCGGTGTTGTTTTCTTCACCTTCGAGTGATTCAACACGCTCAAGTAACGTGTTTACCGTCAAACCTTCTTGTACATACCATTTGTTTTTTAGACCAATAGCGGCTTCAGCTTCACGTGCGCTAATAGCATCACGCATACGATATTCGCTATAGACTTTACCATCTTTCATGTAATTGGCATCAAAACCAACCACGGTGCGTTGACGCTCATCCGTATCGTCAAGACCATAAGTGCCAGATAGGCTATTGATCAAGTCATGACGTGCGTACAATCGACCCAAGCCTCCGATAGGCGTTTCGCCGCCGATAGACGTGGCATTGCGTGAGCCGTTGTCAATATCCTGCTCGTATTCTGCAAATACCAAGCTATTATTTAGTTTAGGTAGGCGAGAGGTAATACGAGCACGAACGGTCGTGCCTTCGATGTCTTTATCAGCATTACTCACGCTACTTAATGCAGATTGGTTGATGATGTCATCGTTAAACAGTGTGTCATCAGTGATATCTACAACATCTGTGGCGGCTTGCGTATTACGCGAGGCAGCAGTGGCGTCTTGCTTATAGTAGCGGACACCGATTTCGCCAACGATGTTTTCACTCAGGCGTTGCTCGATACTGGCCTGTAAGCCTTCACGACTCGCTTCGGTAGTATAATCTTCGGTATATACACCTTCTAACTTTAGGGCAGTTTTTTTATTGTTTAGCGTATGGATAACTTCTACGCCAGACTCCGTACGTCCAGCGGTAAGCGGTGATGCACCAGTGACAAACCCTTCGTCAGCATCATTATAATAAGCCTTGGCACGCGTGTTTTTCTTATTGTCAAAGTCAAGCTCGACACGTAATGCATCACCTTTCACATTGTTGTCGTCTAACTCTGTCGTATTGATCTGATTGCTTGCCTGAAAATTTGGGTTCTCGGCTTTATTCATCGCGTATTCAGCAACCAGCTTTAATTTGTCATTGAATTTGATAACGCTATTGATACTAGCAAGCTCTTCTTTGTTCAATGGGTCATCGCTATTGATATAGCTACCACCGATAGAGATTTTGTTAGTAAGCTGTTGTTT